>DATNKH010000023.1:0-19636 GCA_035603475.1 Thermoanaerobaculia bacterium | reverse complement strand
CCCGCCCCAGCCGCAGCAAGGCCAGCAGCGCAGGGGCGAGCAGCCGCAGCCGCAGAACAAGAAGCCCCCCGAGAAGCCGAAGCGCCCGGAGAATCCGCCCCCGCCGCCGCCGGGCCGCCGCTGAGCCGCTAAACGCGTCTCTCCGCCGCCCCACACGCCATCCAGGTCCCGCCCCCGCCGCGCTCGGGGGCGGGACCTTGTCCATTCACGTGCTATCGTTTCCCCTGTTCCGTCCGTCGCCTCGAGCGATCCACTCGCCGCACCTGCTCCCTCCGCTCGCGCCAGGACGGCCGGCATGCCGCGATTTCCTGCGGGAGGAGGTGTGGGATGTGGAGAAGCAGAGGAGGATCGGTCGGTCTCTTGCTGTCCGTCGCGCTGTCCGCCGGCCTGGCAGCCGCTGCCGCCGCCACCGCCCAGACCACCACCGGCGCCATCGAGGGGCGGGTCGTCGGCCCCGACGGCGGCGTCCTGCCCGGGGTGACCGTCACCGCGACCGGCGCCCTGCCGGCCAGCCGCGTCGCGGAGACCGACGGCTTCGGCATCTATCACCTCTCGCTGCTGCCGCCTGGCACCTACGAGGTGCGCGCGGAGCTGCAGGCCTACGCGCCGCAGAAGAGCACCGCGATCGTGTCGGTCGTCGCCACCACCCACCTCGACTTCCACCTCAGCCCGTCGCTCGCCGAGGAGGTCACCGTGCGCGCCGAGGCGCCGCAGATCGATCTCAAGTCGGTCGAGGTCTCCGACACCGTCGACGGCAGGGCGTTCGAGCGCCTGCCACTGTCGCGCGGCTACAGCTCGGTGGCGCTGCTCGAGCCGGGGGTGAGCCTCGACAACAACAACAGCAGCCATGACGACCGCCACCCGGGTCTCTCGGTCTTCGGCGCCACCAGCCTCGAGAACCAGTACCTGATCGACGGCGTGGACGTGACCGACATCCGCATCGGCGCCCAGTCGAAGGTCATCCCGGAGCAGTTCCTGCAGCAGGTCGAGATCAAGACCGCCGACTACCCGGCCGAGTACGGGCGCGCCCTGGGAGGGATCATCAACGCCATCACCCCCTCGGGCGGCAACACCTTCCACGGCGAGGCCTTCGGCTACTTCCAGAACCAGGACCTCGAGGCCAACGCCAAGCCCGGCGTCGTCGGCGGCAACTTCGCCGGCCTGGGCGACCAGGACTACGGCGCCAGCCTCGGCGGCTTCCTGGTCAGGGACCGGCTCTGGTTCTTCGGCGTCTACGACCGCACCCAGACCACCCGCGACACCACCCTGGTGACCGGCTCGGGCAGTCCCTTCGACGGCAGCACCTTCCGCTTCCGGGACCAGGCGGAGAACCTCTACTCGGGCAAGCTCACCTGGACCCCATCGAACCAGGTCGACGTGGTCGGCTCGGTGATCGGCGACCCGTCCACCAACCAGGCGCAGCTGGTGCAGGACGGCCCGCCCACGAGCCGCATGCTGAAGATCACCTCCGGCCGGCCCGATGTGTCGGTGATCGCCAACGGCGTGACCGACCAGTTCCTGGCCGAGGTCGGGTTCTTCGACCATCGCGAGCTGAACAACGTCGACCCGGTCTTCCAGCCGCCGTTCCTGACCAGCGACCCGTCCCAGGTCCCGACCCTGAACCTGGCGACCTGCAACCTGCCGGGCTGCTACACCGGGGCGCCGTGGGTCTTCATCCCGCTCCCCGGCGCGACGCCGCTGATCGACGAGCACTTCTCGCGCCAGGAGCTGAAGGGGACCGTCACCGGCTTCCTGGGACCGAACCAGATGAAGATCGGCGCCGACTACGCGGCGATCTCCGGCACCGTGACCCATGCGATCCCCACCGGCTACAACCGCATCCTGAGCGCGCTGGCCAACGGCCAGCTGCTCTACACCCAGACCTGGCTCGGCGACTCGAGCGGGCAGTTCGGCCAGGACCACGTCGTGCCGTCGGCCACCGGCAACCCGAAGACCGACAACCTCGCCTTCTTCGCCCAGGACACCTGGACGGTGTTGTCCAACCTGACGATCAACGCCGGCCTCCGCTACGACCAGTACAAGCTGAAGGACGCGGTCACCGGCGCCACCGTCGCCAACCTGACCGGCAACTTCGTGCCGCGCGTCGGCATCGCCTGGGACCCCGAATCGAACGGCCTGTCGAAGGTCGACCTCGCCTACGGCAGGTTCACCGAAGCCATCCCGCTCGACCTCCAGGCGGGAGCCTTCCACGGCACCAACCTCAGCATCACCGACCTCGCCGGCTTCACCTTCGACTGCGGCCCCACCTCGATCAGCTGCCAGAGCTTCCCGAACACCATCACCGAGCCGGCAGACCCGAAGCTGAAGCCGCCGGCGGAGGAGCAGTACACGATCGGCTACCAGCGCCGCCTGAGCCCGGACCTGACGGTCGGCATCCGGGGGGTCTACTCGCGGCTGCTGCGCGCGGTCGAGGACCGCTGCGACCTGCAGGGCAACGACGCCGCCTTCGGCCTGACCTCCAACGGCTGCGTGCTGATGAACCCGGGGGTGAGCCCCTGGGGCCTGGGCAACTTCGCCAACGTCACCCTGCCGCCCGGCCTCAGCGGACCCGTCCTCTGCACCAACGGCCTGAACCCCTCCGAGGGGCGGGCGACCGAGCCTTGCGTGTCGCTGCCGAAGGCCCGCCGCACCTACGAGGGCGTGCTGCTGACCGCCGAGGACCGCTTCTCGCCGCGCACCTACCTGATCGCCTCCTACTCCTACTCGCGGCTGCGCGGCAACTATGACGGCAGCTTCAACGAGCTCGGCCAGTCCAACCCCCACGGCAACTTCGACTTCGACTACCCGGGGCTGACCCAGAACTTCTACGGCAGGCTCGCCAACGACCGGCCGAACCAGGCCAAGCTGACCGGGTTCTACAGCTTCGGCTTCGGCTTGACCGCCGGCGTCAACGCCTACTACCGCAGCGGCATCCCGACCGATCAGCTGGGATCGTTCGCCCTGGTCAACGGCGCGCCCATCCCGCTCTTCCTGGCGCCGCGCGGCAGCGCCGGGCGCACGCCGGCGGATTGGGACCTGGACCTGCACCTGGACTACCCCTACGCCGCCGGCCCGGTGCGGATCGACTTCATCCTCGACCTGTTCCGCGTCTTCAACCACCAGACCGTGCTGCGGGTCAATCCGTTCTTCAACGAGGACGGGTTCCAGGCCGACAACGTCATCCAGACCAACCCGACCTTCGGCCAGCCCCTCCTGCGCAGCGACCCGCGGCTGCTGCGTGTCGGCATGACGGTCGGGTTCTGAGCATCGACGGGACCTCGCCGCGCATTCTCGGCCGTCCGCCGCGGCGGCGGCCGTGGAAGCGGTACGTCTTCACCCTCCTGGGCTTGATCGCGGCGGTCGGCATCACGACCGGCGTCGTCGCCTGGCGGCGCCGCGCCGTGCCGGTGACCCTTGCGCCGGTGGTGCGCGCCGACCTGCTGGTGCGCGTGCTCTGCGACGGCCGCCTCGAGCCGCCGGAAGGGGGCGAGGTCCGCGTCGCGGACGGCACCACGGTCGCGGCCATCGCCGTCCACGAAGGCGACCGGGTGCGCCGCGGACAGCTGCTGCTGCGCATCGTCAACCCCGATCTCGACGGCCGGGTCCGCGACGCGCGCGGCGAGGTGCGGCAGCTGATGTCCGACGCCGCCGCCATCACATCGGAGCTCGACCGCGACCAGCGCGAGGCGGCCTGGCGCGAGCAGATCGTGGCCGGCGACCGGCGCCTGGTCGCCCAGGGGGCGATTCCCCGCGTCACCCTCGACGCCGACGAGCTGGCCTGGCACCAGGCGCTCGACCGGTCGCGCGAGGCCGCGGCCCGGCGAGACGCGCTGCGGCACGTCGCCGGCCACGATGCCGGAGCCGCTGCCCATGCTGCGGCCGCTCCCGATTCCGGCCGCCTGGCCGCCGGCTCGCGTCTCGCGCTCGCCCAGGCGACCGCCGCCGAGCTCGAGCGCCGGCTGCAGGCGCTCACCGTGCGCGCGCCGCTCGACGGCATGGTCTACGGCCTGCCGCGGGCGGCGGGCGAGACCGTCCAGCCCGGCCAGCTGGTGGCGAGCGTCACCGACCCCGACCACCCGCACGTGCGCTGCCGCGTCGACCAGCCGGACCTGCCGCGCGTGGCCCCCAACCAGCGGCTGATCGTCACCTTCAACGGCCTGCCCGACCGGCAATGGGAGGGCACGGTGCAGCGCGTCGGCACCGGCCTGCGCGAGGCCGGAGGGCGGGAGGTTGGCGAGATCGTCGGCGAGCTCGCCGATCCCGTACACACCCTGCCGGCCAACGCCGCCGTCGACGTGCAGGTGGTCGTCGCCCAGAAGCGCGGCGTGCTCACCATCCCGAGATCGGCGCTGCGCCGCGACGTCGACCAGGGAGCCGGAGCCGCCGGCGGCGGCGAGGGTGGCACAGGAGAGACCGGCGGAGCGGGCAGCCTTGCCGGAATCGCCGGAGCAGGTGGCGGCGCCGGAGCAGGTGCCGGCAGGCGCTTCGTCTACGTGGTAGGCGGCCACCATGCCCATCGCCGCGAGATCACGGTTGGCCTCATCGGCCTCGCCGAGGTGGAAGTCCTGGGCGGCCTCAACGAGGGCGAACGGGTGGTTGCCGAGGGCCCCCCGACGCTGGAAGAGAACGTCCGTGTCGCCGAAGCCAAGCCGGCGCGTTAGCCGGCGCATCGAGTGGCTGCCGCCTCGCGAGCTGATCGAGAGCGCGGTCCAGCGCTTCTACACCCATCCGCTGCAGACCTGGCTGACCCTGATCGGCCTGTTCGTCGGCACCGCCGCGATCATCGTCGTGGTGGCGCTAGGCCTGACCGGCCGCAGCTTCGTCATGGCGCAGATCGAGGGCGTCGGCTCGCACCTGCTGTGGGCCCAGTATCTCGGCACGGCCAGCGCCGGCGCCGCGCGCAAGCTCGACGACCAGGTCCGCGACACCGACGCCATCGCCGTCGCCGAGCGGCGCGATGTCTTCGCCGGCGTCACCCCGCTGGTCATCCTGCACGGCGAGGTGGCGGTGCAGGCGAGGAGCATCACCCTGACGGTGCTCGGCACCACCGCCAACTACCCGCTGGTGCGCAAGAACGTGCGCATCCTCGAGGGGCGCTTCCTCGACGACGACGACGTCTCCGCGCAGGCCAAGGTCTGCGTCGTCAGCCGCCACCTCTACAACCAGCTGTGGCCGGGCGACGACGAGCTCAAGGGCAAGAGCATCCGCACCCTGGGCCTGACCTACGCGGTGATCGGCGAGTTCGTGGAGCCGGTCGACACGCTCGGCCAGGGCGACGTCACTCCCGACACCATCTTCATCCCCATCACCACCAGCTGGTTCTTCACCCCTGCCCATCGCGTCGACACTCTCTTCGCCCAGGTCCACGACTTCGACCAGATGCCGCTCGCCGTCGCCACCGTCCAGGACATCCTGCGCGAGCGCCACCATCCCGGCTCGCAGTACGAGGTGCAGAGCATGAGCGCGGTGGTGCGAGTCGCCAACACCGTCTCGGTCGGTTTGCTGGTGGTGTTCATCATGGTCGCGGCGGTGTCCGTGGTGGTCGGCGGCGTCGGCATCATGAACATCCTGCTCTCCTCGGTCGAGCAGCGCACCCGCGAGATCGGCCTGCGGATGTCGGTCGGCGCCCGCCGCCGCGACATCCTGCAGCAGTTCCTGCTCGAGGCGCTGTTGCTCGGCGCGGTCGGCTCCCTGCTCGGCGTGCTCGGCGGGCTCGCCCTGCCGCTCGCCGCCCGGCTGCTGGTCCACAGCGTCAAGATCCAGATCTCCGCCGTGGCGACGGTGCTGGCGTTCGTCTTCTCTTGTGGCGTCACGGTGCTGTTCGGCCTGGTCCCGGCCTACCGCGCCGCCAACATGAACCCCGTGGAGGCGCTGCGACATGAATAGAGCGGTCCTTGCAGGGAGGAGTCTCGCCTCGAGGATGGATCGGTGGTCACTCGGAGCCCTGCTGGCGCTCGCCGCGGCCGCTGCCGCCGCCGGCCAGGCGCCGCCGGCCCTCCAACCGTCCCCGCCCTCGGCCGCGCTCGCGCCGCTGACCCTCGGGCGCGCCGCCGAGCTGGCGCTCGCCAACGCCCCGGAGGTCGCCGCCGCGGCGGCGGCATGGCAGGGCGACCAGGCGGGAGCGCGGCTGGCGGCGGACGCCTTCCGTCCCGCGGCCGAGGTCAGCAGCACCCCCGGCGTGGGCCGCGGCCTGCCGGTCGCCGTGGCCGGCCGGGTGCCCGCGGTGGTCAGCGTCGACCTTCGCCAGAGCCTCTACAACACCGAGCAGCGTGCCCAGGGGCTGCAGGCCCGCGCCAGGAGCGCCACCACCGGGGCGGCCTGGGAACGGGCGCGGGTGCAGGTGGTGCGCGAGATCGCCGACCTCTACGCGCGCTGCTGGACCGACCAGCAGCTGCTGGCGGGGGCCGAGCGCCGCCTCGCCGCCTACCAGGCGATGACGGGCCGCGCCGCCGCCCTCCACGCCGAGGCGCGGGCGACCGATCTCGACCTGGCGCAGGCGCGGCTGCGCGAGGCCAAAGCCCGGCTGCGCCGCCTGGAGATCGCGGCCGCTCGCGACGCCGATCTCTGGGAGCTGAGGCGGCGGCTCGGCCTGGCCGCCGACGCGCCGCTGGCGCTGCCGGAGGACCCGCTTCAGGGGACACCCGAGCCGGCGGGCGGCGGGCTAGGGGCGGCACCCGCCGCCGATCCGGACCTGGCCGCCGCGGCCCGCTCCATCGAGCTGCTCGAGCGCGCCATCCGGCTCCGCCACGGCATCCTGTCGCAGGTCACCCTCGACGCCGACGCCCAGTACTCGCGCCTGTCGCGCGCCAACGGCATCGACCAGTTCTACGTCAAGTTCCGCGAAGACGACTGGAGCGTCGCCGTCGCCGTCACCGTGCCTCTCTGGAGCGGCGGCCGGCTGCGCGACGCCGGCGCCCAGGCCGCGGCCGAGCTCGACCGCCAGAAGCAGCAGCGGCGCGCCCGAGAGGAGCAGCTCGAGATCGAGGTCCATCGCGCCGCGGCCACGCTCGACCAGGCCCAGGGCGCCGCCGACCTCGCCCGCCAGTCCGCCGCCGTCGCGGAAGAGGACCTGCGCATCGCCGAGGCCCTGGCCGCCGAGGGCCGCGCCGACCCCGACGCCCTCGACAGCCGCCAAGCCGCCCTGGCCGACGCCCGCGAGGAGGAGATCAAGGCCACCGCCTCGCTGCTGAACGCCCGCGTCAAGCTCCTCGCGGTGCGGGGCGAACTGCTGGGCGGGCTCGGGCTCGGCGGACCTGGATGAGGAAGATCCTCCGGGGCCGCCCGCCCGCGCGCGCGGTGGTGGCGGCCGGCCCCGGGTTCGTGAATCGAAGCGCTACGTCCGCGGCGGGTAGACTCCCTGCAGGGCGATGCAGAAGTTGAGAGTCAGGTAGGGCATCAGGTTGTTGTGCGGCTGGTCGCCGCCGGCAGGGGCGACGACGTTGTCGTTCATCGTGGTCAGGTTCGTGTTGGACACCGTGCAGTAGGCGGCGACGCCGGCAGACTTGCCGAATCCTGCCGTGGGCGCTGGGGTCGTCAGGATGGCGGCGATGGGCGTGCCCATCAGGGAATGACTGTGGGACGGGATCTCCGACTCGAGGAGCGTCACGGTGTCCGAGCCGCCGGTCTCGCCCAGGTCGTGCAGCGAGAGGCCGGGCCCCTGCCCCGGATGCATGGGCGCGTTGCCCTGCATGTTCGGCAGCGCGAAGTTCGACTTGCCGTCGCCGCCGTAGGTGGTGCCCAGCAGCGAGAAGAGGGCGGTGTTCTGGCTGAGCGGCAGGATCTGGCCGTCGCAGAACGCCCAGCCCTTGGGCGGGAAGTTGAAAGGGAAGATGCGGATCTCAGCCACGAAGGGATTTGCCATGGTCGATCTCCTCAGGTCTGCGACGGGAAGACGCCGAACAGCGAGATGATGAAGTCGATGCACAGGTAGGGCTGGAAGTTGGTGTGCGGCTGGCTGCCGCCGGTGGCGGTGATCGAGGTGGGCGCCATCGTGGCGGTGGGAGCGACGGACGAGTAGAGCTTCGCGGTGCCGAGAGCATTCTGGCCGACAAAGTTTTGCGTCGGGGCGCCCGAGTTGGTGAAGTTCGTGGTCCCCAGGTAGGGATGGGTGTGGGCCGGGATCTGGGAGACTGTCAAGGTCACGTCCTCGACGCCGCCGGTCTCCGCCAGGGTGAAGCCGTTGCCCTGGTGGATCGGCAGCCGGCCCCGCAGGTCGGGCAGGGCGAAGGTGCTCTGGCCGTCGCCGCCGTAGGTGGTACCGATCAGGTTGAACAGCGTCTCGTACTCCGAGATGGGCAGCAGCTGCCCCTCGCAGAACATCCATCCCGCGGGAGCGAAGTTCCCCGCGAACATGCGGATCTCGCCAACGTAAGGTTGGGACATGGCCTCTCCTCAGGTCTGCGACGGGAAGATGCCCTGGAGCGCGATGCAGAAGCTCAGGGTCAGGAAGGGTTGCATGTTCAGATGCGCCTGGCTGCCGCCGACGCTGGCGATGGTGGCCGGCAGTAGGGACGTCAGGTTGGTCGCCGTCGAGCAGTACAACTGCGTCGCCGGGCTGGCGAGGATGTTGTTGGCCGGTGGATCGAACAGGTTGTTCGTCGTCTCCAGGGATGCCTGCGCCGTGTGCACATGAGTGGGGATCTCCGAGATCGACAGCGTGTGAGCCTGCTCGCCGCCGCGCTCGCCCAGCGTGTGGCTGTTGCCCATGTGCATCGCCGTCATGCCTTGCAGGTTGGGCAGCCCGAAGTTGACGCGGCCGTCGCCGCCGTAGGTGGTGCCGAGCAGCGAGAACAGCGCCTGGTTCTGGTTGATCGGCAGCAGCTGGCCGTTGCACAGCGCCCAGCCCTTCGGCGGGAAGCCGAACGACATGATCTTGATCTCCGACAGGAACGGTTCGGACATCGTTTCCTCCTTAGGGGTCCTGGTTCAAGTCCCTCGCCGCGCGGCCCGCAGTCCGGGTGCCGGCCGCGCGGAGGTTCGGGGAAGCCGGATCGTTCGATCTCAAGGGGGCGTCGGGCAGGGCGCCGGCGCGGCCTTCATGGTCCCCGCTCCCGGCGAGATCAAGGCCGGCGTCGGGCTGTCGGTGTTCGCGCCGTCGATGAAGCTGGCGATGGCGGAGGCGTTGTTCGCGGAGCCACCGTAGCCCTGGATGTTGAACGTGGGAGTCCCTGCCTCGGTGAGCAGGGCCACCCCGGTGCCGCCTGACGAGGCGTTGCCGGTGTCCGTGTTGCCGCTCATGTTCAGGCACAGGGTCTGGCTGTCGGACGGCGTCCCGCCGTCCACGACCATCGCTCCGAAGTCGCTGTTCGGCGACGCGTTGTCCAGCGAGAAGTGGTTGTTCGTCACCGTCAGGTTGAGCGTGCCCGTGCCCTGCGCGGCGACGGCATTGAGACCCTCGTTGTCCACCTGGAACACGCTGTTGCCCGAGACGGTCGTGGTGAGCGTGCCGGCGCCGCCGGCCGTGACGCCGATGCCGCTGCCCTGGCTAGATCCGGAATGCACGACCGAGTTGGTGCCGATCGTGTTGTTCTGGATCTTGCCCTGCATCAACGTCGTGGCATTCGAGGTGGTGCCCAGGTTGACGGCGATCGCGGTGCTGAGGCCGCCGGTCTGGTTCAGCGTGTTGCCGGTGATGTTGAAGCTCGCGGTCTGCCCAAGACCCTGGTGCGCCATGCCGATGCCGGTCGCATTCTGGTCGCAGGTCGAGTTGGTGACCGTGAAGCTGCCGCTGGAGCTGTCGTTGCCCAGGTATTCGACGCCGACGGTCCGGTTGCGCAAGAACGTGCTGCTGTCCGCGGACAGGGTGACGTTCGAGGTGTTCTGGAGGTTGATGAGCAGCCCGACGTTGCCCGAGGCCGTCGTCGCGGTGTCGCTGAACTGGCTGTTGGTCACGTTCAGCGTCATCGTCGCGCTTCCGGTCTGGGACACTCCGAAGATGTTCTCGAGCGAATTGTGGAAGAGCGAGTTCGCTGCCGACGACGTGCCGGTGCCGTTGTCGATGCGCACGTCCCACACGTGGGTGCCGGCGGTCCCGCTGGCGGAGCCGTTGTTCGTGGCCTCGGTGTGCTGGAAGGCGACGCCGGCGACGCCGGTCGCGTGCACGCCGTTATTGCCGGTCTGCCCCTGGATCAGGTCGTTGTCGAGGGTCAGGGCCGAGCCGTTGGTGGCGGTGATGCCGTCGCCGCCGGTGTTGATGCCGCTGCCGCCGTTGTTCTCGATCGTCATGTTGCGCAGCGTCACGTTCGTGGCCGTCGACAGCAGCACGCCGGCGCTGGTGGCGTTCTGGATGGTGCCGCCGGAGCCGAGCGTCAGCGTGCCGCCGCCGTTCTTGGCGGTGGTGCGGCCCTTGGTCGTGTTCGCCGGGTCGGAGGCGCCGCCGCCTTCCACGTCGAAGGAGCCGGTGGTCGTGGTGAGCGAGATGCCGTGCGTGCCGCCACCCGAGGAGACTGCGTTCAAGATCGCGTCGAGGGCGCCGCTCGCGAGGCTCACCGCGGCGCCGGTGGTGTTGATGGTCAGGTCGCGGAGCTTCAGGCTGCCGACGCTCGAGCCGGAGAGGGCGATGCCGGCGGTGGCATTGCCCAGGGTCATGCCCCAGACCGTGTTGCCCGAGCCGAGCGTCACGTCGTTGCCGGTTGCGGTGATCGAGACCTTGTTCGGGCTGCCGCCGCCGGTCGAGGGCAGCGTCGCGCTGCTGGTGCCCGGGGTGAGGCCGGTGATCGCCGAGAGGCTCGACGTCGCGTCCTGGCCGATCAGCTTCTGGCCGTTGAGCAGGACCACCGGGCCGGTGTAGCCGGTGGAGCTGTCGTAGAGGAAGATGTTGGCGTTCGCCGCCGGATGGTGGGCGGCGCCGTCGTTGACCGCCTGGAAGGCGGCCAGGCTGTTGAACGGCGAGGACAACCGGCCGTCGCCGGCCCCGGCGTTGTCGTTGATGAACCAGATGATGCCGGAGAGGGTCAGGTGCACGGTTGCGGTCGAGCTGCCGTTGGCGTCGCTGATCGTGTAGGTGAACGAGTCGGCGCCGGTGTAGCCCGCCGCCGGGTTGTAGGTGAACTGCCCGATGCCGGCGCCCGAGGTGGTCATCGCGACGGTGCCGCCGTTCGCGCTCGTCGCGTCGAAGGCGGTGATCGTGATCGGCGAGTTGTGCTGGTCGTTGGCGGTGACGCTGAAGGCGATCACCGAGGAGTTGATCGAGACGTTGCCGATGAGCGTCTCGGGATAGGTGTCGGCGACCGCGATCGGCGGCACCCCGAAGCTGAACATGTAGTTCGACACCATGTTCCTGCCGGCGGCGTCGGTGACGTCAGCGGCGACGACGGTCACCGTGCAGTTGCTGTCGAACGGCAGGTTGGTCGACGGATGCAGCACGTAGCTGGCCGCGGGAGAGGCCGGCGTCACCGTGAAGGTCGGCGCCGAGCCGGGCGAGCAGGACAGGCTGAAGGGCGAGCCGGTCACGGTGACCGACTTGCTGAAGTTGATCGTGATGGTGCTGGCGACCGGCACGCTGGTGGCGCCGTTGGCCGGGTTGGTGCTGGTCACCGTCGGCGGCGTGTCGACCACGAACGATTGCTGGACCTGCGGCGCCGCGTTGTAGTTGGCGTTGCCGGCCTGGTTGGCGTCGATGACGCACGTGCCGTCGGCGGTAAAGGACACCGTCGAGCCCGAGATCGAGCACACCGAGCTCGCCGTCGCGTCGATGGTGAACGTCACCGCGAGGCCCGAGGTCGCGGTCGCGCTCACGGTGTAGGTCGGCCCGCCGGGCGTCGCCATGGTCGGGGCGGTCGAGGTGAAGGTGATCGTCTGGTCCGCCTTCGCCACCGGGAACGACTGCTGCGCCTGCGGCGCCGCGTTGTAGTTGGCGTTGCCGGCCTGGTTGGCGTCGATCACGCAGGTGCCCGCGCCGATGAACGACACCGTCGAGCCTGAGATCGAGCACACCGAGCTCGCCGACGCGTCGATCGTGAACGTGACGGTGAGCCCCGACGACGCGGTCGCGGTCACGGTGTAGGTCGGGCCGCCGAACTTGGCCCCGGCAGGGGCCGTCGAGGTGAAGGTGATCGTCTGGTCGCCCTTGGCCACTGCGAACGACTGCTGCGCCTGTGGCGCCGCGTTGTAGTTGGCATTGCCGGCCTGGTTCGCATCGATCACGCAGGTGCCCGGGCCGATGAAGGACACCGTCGAGCCCGAGATCGAGCACACCGCGCTCGCCGACGCGTCGATGGTGAACGCCACCGTCAGGCCCGACGACGCGGTCGCCGTCACGGTGTAGGTCGGTCCACCGACCTTCGCCCCGGCAGGGGCCGTCGAGGTGAAGGTGATCGTCTGGTCGCCCTTGGCCACCGCGAACGACTGTTGCACCTGCGGCGCCGCGTTGTAATTCGCGTTGCCCGCCTGGTTGGCGTCGATCACGCACGTGCCGACGCCGGTGAACGACACCGTCGAGCCCGAGATCGAGCACACCGCGCTCGCCGACGCGTCGATGGTGAACGCCACCGTCAGGCCCGACGACGCGGTCGCGGTCACGGTGTAGGTCGGCCCGCCCACCTTCGCGCCCGCAGGAGCCGTCGAGGTGAAGGTGATCGTCTGGTTGCCCTTGCCCACCGCGAACGACTGCTGCGCCTGCGGCGCCGCGTTGTAGTTGGCGTTGCCGGCCTGGTTGGCGTCGATCACGCACGTGCCGTTGGCGGTGAAGGACACCGTCGAGCCCGAGATCGAGCAGACGGAGGCCGCCGACGCATCGATCGTGAACGTCACCGTCAGGCCCGACGACGCCGTCGCCGTCACGTTGTAGGTCGGCCCGCCCACCGTCGCCCCGGAGGGAGCCGTCGAGGTGAAGGTGATCGTCTGGTCGCCCTTGGCCACCGCGAACGACTGTTGCGCCTGCGGCGCGGGGTTCCAGTTGGAGTCGCCGGCCTGGTTGGCGTCGATCACGCAGGTGCCGACGCCGATGAACGACACCGTCGCGCTCGAATCGTTCACGACCGGCCCCCGGGGCCCCCGGGATCCCTGGAGCGTCCTGGACGAGACGACACCGTTTCGCGAACGGGGGCCGGCACCGCCAGAGATCGTGCACACGCCGCTGGCGGAGGCGTCGATGGTGAAGGTCACCGCGAGGCCCGACGACGCGGTCGCCGTCACGTTGTAGGTCGGCCCGCCCACCGTCGCCCCGGCTGGTGCCGTGGAGGTGAACGTGATCGTCTGGTCGCCCTTGGCCACCGCGAACGACTGCTGCACCTGCGGCGCCGGGTTGTAGTTGGCGTTGCCGGCCTGGTTGGCGTCGATCACGCACGTGCCGACGCCGGTGAACGATACCGTCGAGCCCGAGATCGAGCACACCGAGGCGGCCGACGCGTCGATGGTGAACGCGACCGTCAGGCCCGACGAGGCGGTCGCCGTGACGGTGTAGGTCGGTCCGCCCACCTTGGCCCCGGCCGGAGCCGTCGAGGTGAAGGTGATCGTCTGGTCGTTCTTGCCCACTCCGAACGACTGCTGTGCCTGGGGCGCCGCGTTGTAGTTGGCGTTACCCGCCTGGTTCGCGTCGATCACGCAGGTGCCGGTGGCGGTGAACGACACCGTCGAGCCCGAGATCGAGCACACCGAGGTGGCCGAGGCGTCGATCGTGAACGTCACCGTGAGGCCCGACGACGCGGTCGCCGTCACGTTGTAGGTCGGCCCGCCGACCTGCGCGTTCGACGGCGCGGTCGAGGTGAAGGTGATCGTCTGGTTGCCCATGCCCACGGCGAACGACTGCTGCACCTGCGGCGCCGCGTTGTAGTTGGCGTTGCCCGCCTGGTTGGCGTCGATCACGCAGGTGCCGACACCGGTGAACGACACCGTCGAGCCCGAGATCGAGCACACCGAGCTCGCCGACGCGTCGATGGTGAAGGCCACCGTCAGGCCCGACGACGCGGTCGCCGTCACGTTGTAGGTCGGCCCGCCGACCGTCGCTCCCGCGGGGGCCGTCGAGGTGAAGGTGATCGTCTGGCTGCCCTTGCCCACCGCAAACGACTGCTGCACCTGCGGCGCCGGGGCGTAGGTGGCGTTGCCGGCCTGGTTGGCGTCGATCACGCAGGTGCCGGCGCCGATGAACGACACCGTCGAGCCCGAGATCGAGCACACCGAGGCGGCCGATGCGTCGATGGTGAAGGCCACCGTCAGGCCCGACGACGCCGTCGCCGTCACGTTGTAGGTCGGCCCGCCGACGGTCGCTCCAGCAGGGGCCGTCGAGGTGAAGGTGATCGTCTGGGGGGTCTTGCCCACGGCGATGGTCACCGTGGCCGTCGAGCTGCCGAAAGTGTTCTTGAGGACGTACTTGAACGTGTCGTTGCCCTGGAAGCCGGTGGCCGGTGTGTAGTTGAAGCTGCCGTTGGCGTGGAGCGTGATCGAGCCGGCCGCCGAGGTGGGCGTGGCCGCGCCGATCGTGGTCTGCTCGCCGCCGGTGGAGGCGCCGTAGCTGAAGATCGCCCCGCCGTTGAGCGTGTCGTTGGCGAGCACCCCGGGCGCGGCCTGGGCGAGGGCCGTGTTCAAGGGCGTGCTGTAGCTGTCGTCCACGGCGATCGGGTTCACCACCGCGAAGTAGCCGCTGAGGTCCAGGACGAAATCGGCGCTCTGGCTTCCCGTGGCCGTCAGGAGCACGTCAACGGTGCCGTTGCCGTTCAGCGCCAGCGGCACCACCGCGTTGTTGTCGCGCGCCCCGCTTGCCAAGAAATCGTTCAGCTGCAGGCCGGTGGGCGTGCCATCTCCGGGATAGAGCTCGATCGACCCGGCAGCCGTCTGCTGCGTCACCGTCGCGTTGACCGCCACCAGCTTGGCCGAGGTCGGAATTCCGCAATTGCCGGTGATCTGGATCGTCCTGGCGGCGCCCGCCTGGAGCGCCGGCGCGTTCGCGGGCAACCGGGTGTCGAAGACCCGGCACTGCGTGATCGTGAAGAATGCGTCCGGCGGCGGCGTATTGGCGCTGACCCTCGGAGCGGCGTGCCGGCGCTTGACCGATGCCGTCGCAGGCGCGGTCTTGCCGCCGGCCTGCCCGGCCGGAGCCACGGCTTCCTGGGTGGTTCTTACGTCAGCCTGCGCTACAACTTCCTGGGCGGCACCGGAGCCGGCGGCACCGCTCGCCGGCGCAGCAGCGAAGGCGGCGGCCGCCACGGAGGCCAAGAGGACGCAAGCCTGCAGAGAGCGATGACCATGACGCATGAGTTAACCGGCCTCCTCCAATCGCCCCAGCGCCCCAGCCCCCTTGATACCGGCCAGGGGCACTTCGAGCTCGATTCATGACTGGTGCTGCTGCGCAGTTACTGCGATGAAACCATCGCGCCGCGCGGCACGCACGCTGTGCGAAGAACTGGCTGAGGGTGTCACAACGGTCGAGAATTTGCAAACCTGCACGGGGACTTTTAAGTGCGAAGTTGGTTCACGAAAATGCAAAGCCGGCCATGAGATAAAAGACGCGCTCCGCCGCGGGCACGGCAGAGCGCCGCAGGCGGGAGGAAATCCGCCCGCCCGGAGGGCCCAGCCCCCGCCGGACGCCGAGCTTACTGGTGGCCGGCCGGAGGCGGGTGGACCCCGGCCTCCTGCGCCATCGCCGCGTACTGCTGCGCGGTCAACTTCGGCAGTTGCTTGAGGAAAGCGACCATCGACCAGATCTGCTCGTCGGTATGCGTCATGCCGAAGGCGGGCATGCCGGTCATCTTGATGCCGTTCTTGAGCACCCAGAAGAGGCGCGCCGGCGCCTGCTCGGCGCCCTCGTGCGCGAGGTTCGGCGGATCGGGGTTCAGCCCCATGCCGATCTCCGACTTCGGGACCCCGGGAGCGCCGTGACAGCCCACGCACATCTCGCTGAAGTGGATGAGCCCCGTCCGGATCAGCTGCGGATCGCCGAGCGGCGGCGCCGCCGGCAGCGCCGCGACACGCCGATCGATCGAACGGTCCTTGACGATCTCGAACAGCCGCGCCCGCCAGGCCGGCTCCGCGACGGCGGCGGAGACGTCGAAGATCCCCGAGTATGCGAAGCCGGCCGCGCCGGCGGCGAGGAGTACAATCAAAGCGATCAGGATGCGGATCGATCTCATCTCGCGTGCTCCTTTCAGTGCCAGCTGATGCCCCTCCCACCGGTCCGGCGGCGCCGCCGCCCGATCTCGCCCTGGTGCTCTCCGGTGGCGGCGCCCGCGGCGCCTACCAGGCGGGAGCGCTGCGCGGCATCGGCCGGCTGCTGCCGGAGCTGCGCGTGCCCATCCTGGTCGGCGTCTCCGCGGGCGGCATCAACACCGTCGTCATCGCCGCCCACCCGGCTCCCCTGGGCGAGTCGTCGCGCGCCCTGATGGAGGTCTGGCGGCGGCTCGAGACCGCCGACATCTTCCGCGTCGACACGCCGTCGCTCGCCAGGAACTTCACCCGCTGGGTCACCCGCCTCTCGACCGGCGGCTCGGCGGTGTCCCCCTCGGTCCGCGGCCTGGTCGATGCGAGCCCCCTGCAGCAGCTGGTCGAGAGCACCGTGGCGACCGTGGACGGCGAGTTCGTCGGCATCGGCCGCAACCTCGAGCGCGGGCTGCTGCACGCCGTCGCGCTGACCACCCTCAACTACTCCACCGGCCAGACCATCACCTGGGTGCAGGGCGCCGACATTCAACCCTGGAACCGGCCGCGCCACCGCAGCTTCAACGGCCGGCTGACCGTCGGGCACGTCATGGCGAGCGCGGCGCTGCCGCTGTTCTTCCCGGCGGTGCGCCTGGGCGACTCGTGGCACGGCGACGGCGGCGTCCGCCTCGACGCCCCGCTCTCCGGCGCCGTCCACCTGGGCGCTTCGCGCATCCTGGCGATCTCGCCGCGCTACGAGCAGAGCGAGGAGGAGGCCAACCGCCACAAGATCAGCGGCTATCCTCCGCCGGCACAGATCCTCTCACACTTGATGAACTCGATCTTCCTCGACGTCCTCGACCGCGACGCCCGCACGCTCGAGATCTTCAACCGCTTGATCCGGCCGCTGCCCGTCGAGCGGCGGGACGGCATGCGGCCGGTGGACATCCTGGTGCTGCGCCCCTCGGAGGACCTCGGCCTGCTCGCCGCGAAGTACGAGCCGCGCCTGCCGCAAGCCTTCCGGTACCTCACCCGCAGCCTCGGCACGCGCGAGAGCACCACTCCCGACTTCCTGTCGATGCTGATGTTCCAGCCCGACTACCTCGGGCGCCTGCTAGAGATCGGCGAACGCGACGCCCTGGCCCGAGGTGACGAGATCCAGCGCCTCGTCGCCGCCGAGCCGGCACCGGACGCTCCCAGTTCAGGCGATGGTGACCTCGGGGCATAAAAACACGTCCTGGATGGCGTGGAACAGCTCGACGCCCTCGCGCATCGGCCGCTGGAAGGTCTTGCGGCCCGAGATCAGGCCGGAGCCGCCGGCACGCTTGTTGACCACCGCCGTGCGCACCGCTTGCTCGAGGTCGCTCTGGCCCTTCGAGTCGCCGCCGGAGTTGATCAGGCTGGCCCGCCCCATGTAGCAGTTCACCACCTGCCAGCGCGTCCAGTCGATCGGATGGTCGGCCACCAGCTCGCCGTAGACGCGCTTGTCGGTCTTGCCGAAATTGAGCGCCGGGTAGCCGCCGTTACGATCGGGCTGCTTCTGCTTGACGATGTCGGCCTCCATGGTGACGGCCAGGTGGTTGGCCTGGCCGGTGAGGTCGGCGGACTGGTGGTAGTCGACGCCGTCTTTCTTGAAGGCGCTGTTGCGCAGGTAGGCCCAGAGGACGGTGGCCATGCCGAGGTCGTGAGCGTGATGGAAGGCCTCGGAGATCTCGACGATCTCGCGGTGCGAGTCCTCGCTGCCGAAGTAGACGGTGGCGCCGACCGCGGCGGCGCCCAGCTCCCAGGCCTGCTCCACGTTGGCGAAGAGGATCTGCTCGAAGCTGTTCGGGTAGGAGAGCATCTCGTTGTGGTTGATCTTGCAGATGAACGGCAGCCGGTGTGCATAGCGCCGCGACACCGACCCCAGCACTCCGAGCGTCGAGGCGACGGCGTTGCAGCCGGCCTCGATCGCCAGCCGCACGATGTTCTCCGGATCGAAGTAGTCGGGATTGGGCGCGAACGAGGCAGCGGCCGAGTGCTCGACCCCCTGGTCCACCGGCAGGATCGACAGGTAGCCGGTGTGGGCCAGCCTGCCGTGGCCGTAGAGCCGCTGCAGGTTGACCAGCACGCCCGGCTTGCGGTCCGAGGCGCCGAAGGCCTGGTCCACGTGGTCCGGCCCGGGCAGCATCAGGCGCTCCTTGCCGATCCCCTTGCAGGTGTAGCCGAGCAGTGACTCCGCCTCGTCGCCGAGCCGGGCGCTGATGCGGTCGATGGTGCTGCTGGGGGCGCGTTCGGTGATGGCCATCAGCCGGTTCCTCCCTTGGTTCGATGCGGTGGCGCGCGCCTGGCCGCCGCTGGGACACCAACCGCGACCGGGCGGCCCCGGCGGCCCGGGCCACCTGGGCAACCACCTCCGTATCGTACGGGGTTGCGGGCGCCAGGGGAAGGCGCCTCCGGGGAATGCCCCTCCGACCCGGGCCTGGGGAGTAGAGCCTTCCTCTGACCTCGCTTTGGGCGAGGCGCCCGTGGTAGTGCAGGGACGGCGGACTGCGAGTGCCTCGCCCAAAGCTCGGCAGAGGAAGGCTCTACTCCCCAGGCCCTCTCTTCCTCCCCTACGGCCACGAGCTACTTTGAGGAATCGTGCTGATCCGGGTACCGAAAGCGGACTGTGGTGCCCGTCGAAACGGCGGTGGCGGGAGGAGCAGGCGAAAGGCGGGCGCGGCCCGGGGCGTTGGGTGATTCGGGGCTGACCCCCGGGCCGCCCGAGCCGGGTACGTCCCGGCCTACGGGGAGTACGCGGCTGGCAACGCCTTGGATGACCCGGACCGGGCCTCCGGGGGCGGCTGTGTCGCATACAGGCGCCACTGGTCACCGGCGGCGACCAGCGTGCATTGCCGCGCCAAGCCGGCGGCCACCGGGGCACCGGGCGGCATCCGCCAGCAGTAGATGTAGTCGACCCGCGACCGCAGCTCGTGGACCCGCAGGTGCAGCGGGTCGTTCTCGACGCCGAGGCGGGTCGGGCGCACCGCCCAGGGGCGGAAGCGCACCGGGAAGAGATCGGTCTGCGCCTCGTAGTTGTCCCAGTCGACCAGGCCCTTGGCCACCGCCGCATAACCGGCGGCGTGATCGACCGACCCGGAGCGCATGCAGCTCGTGGTGTGACGGTCGAAGACCAGCGGCACCACCACCGAGCCGGGCGGCACCGCGTCGAGGCCGTGCACGAAGGCCTCCACGTCGCGGGCGCCGGCGCGGTAGCAGGGCACCGCCCAGGTCACCGGGTAGGCCGCCAGCGCGGCCAGGGCGACGACAGCCGCCGCTCTGCCCCACCGCCCCACGTCCGTCGACAGCCAGGGCAGCACGACGAGGAACGGGTAGAGGAGGAGGCGTGGCTGCAAGAACCCGCCGCCCGCCGTTCCCCCGGGGCTGAGGAAGTAGAGCCCGGCCAGGAGCAGCGCCAGCACCAGGAAGGCGTCCTCCTCTCGCCACCACCACCGGTTCCCCAGGGGCGTACCCTCCCCTTCCCCCCCTTTGGGCGTGGGTCCAAGTCTAGAGGGCGGCGCCGGAGAACTGCGAACCCACGCCCAAA
>DATNKH010000022.1:0-3868 GCA_035603475.1 Thermoanaerobaculia bacterium | reverse complement strand
CCGCAGCGCCGGACGCCGAGGCGCAGGGTCCCTCCCCCCCGGAGTCCCTTTGGGCGAGGGGTCCCAAGGGAACCGACGTCGGACTTCGGATGCCTCGCCCAAAGGGACGCCGGGGGGGAGGGACCCTGCGCCCGTCGAGTGTCCGCCGCTACCGCCTGCCGCCAGCTTGTCGGCCTCGCGCCGCCGGAAGCTGCGCACGGCGAGGTATGCCAGCAGCGGCACCGCGCTCAGCACCTCCAGGCGGTTGAGCCAGAGCGCCTGCCGGTCGAGCTCGAAGGTCCCCATGTCGCTCCAGCGCACGGCGTCGATCAGCGGCCAGTTGCCCACCCAGTTCATGGCGCCGCGCAAGAAGGCGCCGAGGGTCGCGACCAGTGCCGCCAGGGCGATGCCGTAGGTGACGTAGCGGCTGTCGGTCCAGGCGAGCAGCGTGGTCACGAATGCCGTCCACAGCAGCAGCGTCGGCGGGAGCAGCAGGCCCCAGACCAGCACGAACGGCCAGAGCGTCACGTGCACCTTCCCCTGCGCGAGCATGGTCAGAGCGGCGACGAGGAAGCTGGCAGCCAGGCTGATCGCCACCAGCGCGCCGTTCGCCAGCGTCTTGCCGGCCAGCAGCGAGGGCGTCGACACCGGCGTCGCATAGACGATGGGGGCCAGGCGGGTGCCGCGATCGCGCTGGATCGACTCGACGGTGTAGAACATCAGCAGCAGGCAGAGCCACGGCGTGAGCACGAACAGGGCGAGCACCGCCGCCGTCCCCGGCGTCAGCAGCACGGACGAGCCGAACGGCCCCGGCGCCTGGTCGGCGTCGAAGTCGATCTTCAGCAGCAGCAAGAGGGCGGGCAGGAAGATGTAGAGCCCCGGCTGGCTGATGAGCTCGGCCAGCTCGAAGCGGGTCACCGCCAGGGCGCCGGCCAGGAAGCCGGGCGGCCGGCTCCGCATCGCCAGCGCGGCGATCTCGCGGCCGTCCTCCGGCGAGAACGGCCCCGCGACCAGCGGTCCCGGCCGTTCTACCCGTCCTGGCCGTCCCAGCCATCCAGCCAGGCGCTCGCGGACGCGCGTCGCGAGCCGCCGCCGGCCGGCGCGCTCCGGGCGGTCGCGCCGGCCGCCATGAGGTAGGAAATGCCGCCGCGCGACGTCGACCGCCAGCAGGCCGCAGAGCACCATGGCGACCCGGCTGGCCACGAAAGCGGCGTCGTAGGGGATCGGCCGGGTGTTGTAGAACTCGATGCCCCGGTCGACCCGCAGCCAGGTCTCCTTGAGCCAGCGGAAGCCCGAGGGGTCGAGATAGCGCAGCAGCGCGCCCGCGACCGGGCCGAGGTCGGCGGGGAACCATCGCCAGACGAAGTTCTGCAGGAAGGGCAGCAGCACGACCGGCAGCAGGAACACCACGATCGGCTTGCCGGTGGCCTCGCCGATCAGGAAGGCGGCGCCGGCGACGAAGACCAACCCGGGCAGCATCAGGAGCAGCATCGGCCGCAAGTAGGCCAGCGCGCTCCACGGGCCGTAGATGTCCGGGTTGGCGGCGTCCGGCAGCCCGTGCACGAAGACCACGAGGATGCCCAGGAAGACCGCCATCACGGCCAGGCAGGCCCCCAGGGCGGCCAGGAACTTCCCCCAGACGTACTCGCCGGCGGTGAGCGGCGTCGCCGCCAGGATCGCGTCCACCCGGCGCTCGCGGTCGCGGATCAGCGGCATGCCCGCCGCGACGGCGACGAAGAAGGCGACGAGCAGGAAGCCGAGCAGCGGCAGCACGAAGCCGATCTGGAACTCCGAGTTGGCCCACGCCCGCGGGCTCCCCAGCGAGGTATCGACCGAGCGGTAGATCCAGATCCCGCGCGACATCAGCCAGGCATTGCCGCCCATCAGCACCGCCCACAGCCAGAACAGCGGGCGGCGCGCGGCCTCCGCGAGATCGGCCGACGCGATCAGCCAGCAACGCCGCGCGCTCATGCCACCCCTTACGCGGCGGGAGGCCGAGAAGTTACGTTCAGCAAGAAGTGCCGCGACCGGCGACGGAGTGCGCTTGCCGTAGGTCCTCAGGGAAGATCGAGCCGCCAGAGACCGTTGCCACCCGTTCCGGCCTGGAGCACACCCTCGCCGTGAGCGCTGAAGACGATCGCGCCAATGAAGTCTCCGGCCGGGAGCCCGGAGTTGAGCGGCGTCCAGCACTGCGTGCCCGCGTTCCACGCCCAGACGCCGAGTCCCGGGAGGCCGGCGTAGAGCGGAGCGTCGCTTGCCGGAGTCACCAGGATCGAGCCGACCAACCCGGTAGGGAACCCGCAGTTCATCGCGCTGAACGATGCACCGCCGTCGCTGCTCGTCCAGACGCCCAGCCCGGGCAGGCCAACGTAGACGACCTCGGGGTGATCGGCATCGACGGCGAGCGCGAAGGTGATCGGGTAGTACTCGGGCCATTGCAGCGGCAGGCCGCTGCCAACCTGGTCCCAGGTCGCCCCAGCATCGAGGCTCTTGAAAAAGCCGTTGCCGGCAGTCTGAGTCAACGAGCTGTGCGCGAGTGCGTAGAGCGTTCTCGGGTGTTGAGGATCGATCGCCAAAGCAGCCGGCTCGAAGTAGGTGCCGTCGGAGAACGAGCCGGTGATGTCCGTCCAGGTTGTGCCGCCGTCCTCGGTCCGTACGAGAAAGGCCTGGGCGTCATGCCCGTCGCCGACGCAGTCGTAGCCACCGAGATAGAGGACGTTTTCGTCCTGCGGATCAACCGCCTGGGAGTCGAGGGTGTAGCAGTCGAAGCCGATGAAGTAGACCTGCCTCCACGTCTTGCCGCCATCGTCGCTGCGGAGTCCGTCCCCGTACAGGCGCTGAGGATCGCTGGGCGCCACGCTGAGAAAGTTGTAGGGCCGGAGGGCGCCGCGGAGATGCGTGCGCCGCCAGGTCTCGCCACCGTCGCGGCTCCGGAAGAGACCGCTCTCGAGCGCGGCGTAGACGGTGGACTCCGCGTCGTTGGCCACGGCCAAGCTGTAGACCGGTTGGGCGGCGATGCCGTTGCTCGAACGCTCCCAAGTCTCGCCACCGTTGGTCGTCTTCCACACCCCTTCGTCGCTTGCGAGGTAGAGCGTGCTGACATTGGCCGGCGACACCACCAGCGTGATCGCCGAGTCGTAGGGCGGTGCCTCGGACATCGTTGAAGTGAGCCGGGGGAGCCAGCTGCGACCCCCGTCGGCACTACGGAAGACCCCCCCGCCGGTGGCGGCGTAAAGCACGCCGCCGGGCGCGGCGAAGAGAGCGCCGGAATACAAGGGCGGTGCCGTGATGGGAGTCCACGATTGCCCACCGTCGCCGCTCTTGAGGAGGAGGCCCGCAAGGTAGAGGGTGTTGGGCCGAGCAGGGTCGGTGACGAGCTGGCTGCCGCACCCGCAGTCGAGGAAGAGCGGGAGAACGCTCCAGCCCCGGCTCTTGTCGCTCTTCCAGATGTGAAACACGCCGGTGTCCGGATCTTCGACGGCAGCGTAGATGGCGCCGCTTCGCGGATCGATCGCGAGCGAGACGACGTCGGAATTGGCGAAGCCGACCGGCTTCCACTCGCTGCTCCCCTCCTGCCACACAAAAAGGCCACAGAAGGTAGCGGCGTAAACCAGTGCCGGGTGGGCCGGATCGACCACCAGGGCGTTGAGGACGAGGGCCAGCTTCTGGGTGCCCGGGATGCCCGACCAGCTGGCCCCGCCGTCTTCAGTGTGGAAGACGAAGTCCTCTCCGCCGACGCTGACCGAAGCGACCGCTCGCTCGGCGCGGAGTGGATCCCCCGCCAAGAAGTCCACCGTCCCGGCTGGGAGCCCGCCAAGGCGAGGAATCCAGGTCGTGCCGCCGTCGCTGCTGACGAAGATTCCCGCGCTCACCGTGCCGGCATAGAGGA
>DATNKH010000021.1:0-5705 GCA_035603475.1 Thermoanaerobaculia bacterium | reverse complement strand
GTCGTGGTCCTCCCCTGGTCCTACGGCGTCAGCTTCAACCGTTACTACAGGGGCCCCGCCCGCTGGTTGACCCTGCCGGACATCGCCGACCATCGCATCCACCGCTACGACCTGCTCAAGCCCAGGCTCGCCTCCCCGCATCCGCTCGACGACGTGCTGGAGGAAGTGGCGGCGACCCTCCGCTCCGGCCACCGGGTCTGGGTGGCCGGCAATACCAGCTGGACCAGGATCGACGGGGAGGCGACCTTGCTGCCGCCGGCGCCCTCCTCGCCGGATGGATGGCACGACTACCCCTACATGGTCAGCTGGTCGCGCAGCTTCGGCCGCTTTCTCGCGCGCCACGCCTCCCTGATCGCCACCGTGGCCGTCCCGGCCGACCGCCAGCCGGTCAGCAACCTCGAGGACTTGCAGCTGGAGGTCGCGCAGGGCTGGCATTAGAGTGGCTGAAGGGCCGGCGCCGCTGGCGCCGCCGGCGCCAGACCGGACTCCATCCCACGATCTGCGGGAGCTATCGGAGGACCACGCCCATGTCTGCCGCCGTGCGCGTCGAGAAGTCGGGACCTGTCACCACCGTGATCCTCGACCGCCCGGCGGCGCGGAACGCCATCGATCCGGCCGCCGCCGCGGCGCTGTACGAGGCGTTCCTCGCCTTCGAGAGTGACCCGCGGGCGGATGCCGCCGTGCTCTGGGGGGCCGGCGGCGCATTCTGCGCCGGCGCCGATCTGAAGCATCTCGCGGCAGCCGGCGACGACGGCGGCGAGGCCTGGCTCGAGAGCCTGCAGGCCCCGCCGGGCGGAGCCGGCGAGATGCCGCCGGGACCGCTCGGCCCGACCCGCCTCGAGCTGTCCAAGCCGGTCATCGCCGCGATCGCCGGCGCGGCCGTCGCCGGCGGCATGGAGCTGGCCCTCTGGTGCGACCTGCGCATCATGGAGGAGAGCGCTTATCTCGGCGTCTACTGCCGGCGCTGGGGTGCCGCTCATCGACGGCGGCACGGTGCGCCTGCCGCGGCTGGTCGGCCAGGGACGCGCGCTGGACATCGTCCTGACCGGACGCCAGGTGACCTCCGCCGAGGCGCTCGCGATCGGCCTGTGCGAGCGCGTGGTCCCGGACGGCACGGCGCGCTTGGCGGCAGAGGAGCTTGCGCGGGAGCTCGCCCGCTTCCCGCAAGCCTGTCTGCGGGCCGACCGCGCCGCGGTCCACCGCCAGGCCGGTCTACCCCTCCGCGAGGCGCTCCGCCAGGAGCTGGCCGGCGGGCTCACAGCCCTGCGGCGCGAGGGCCTCGCCGGGGCGGCCCGCTTCGCCGGCGGCAAGGGCCGCCACGGCGCCTACGACGAGGCCTGAGCAACCCCGGCGTGAGGGGGGCGCGGGGTCCGCTGAACCGATCTCTGTCAACCGGGTACTTACACGATGCGGAGCCGGCGGCCCCCGCGGCTCGTACCGCCGGCTCGCGCGGCGTGCCCGCGGGCGGCTCCTGCCGCTGCCGCGGTCCGTCTCTGCATCCCTGCACGTTCGACCCACGAAGGAGGAGATCCATGACCAGTAAAATTGCCTCAATCGCCGCCTCGTTGCTGCTCCTGCCCGCCACCCTGCTGGTGGCGCAGGCGACCGCGGAGGGCGGAGATCCACACCCGGCGTTCCTTCCCACGCCGCCGGTGATCGTATCCACGGTACCCCCGAACGGCGACGTGAACCCGTACGGAGTCGCCTTCGTGCCCGCCGGCTTCCCCAAGGGAGGGGCGCTCGCTCCCGGCGACATCCTGGTCTCGAACTTCAACGACCAGGCGAACCAGCAAGGGACCGGCACGACCATCGTCGACGTGCCGGCCAGCGGCGGCGCGCCCACCGTCTTCTTCCAGGGGCAGGCAGGGCTCGGCCTCTCGACGGCCCTGGCGGTGCTGAAGGAAGGCCTGGTGGTGGTGGGCAACTTCCCGACGTCCGACGGCACTTGCGCCACGGCCCAGGCGGGCTCGCTGCTGGTGATCAACAGCAGCGGCCAGCTAGTGGCGACGCTGACCGGGTCCGACATCGACGGTCCGTGGGACATGACCGTCTTCGAGCAGGGCCGGGGAGGGGTGCTGATCTTCGTCTCCAACGTGCTGAACGGCACCGTGACGCGCCTCGACGCGCGCGTCGTCCCCGGCGGCCTGACCATCCTCAGCCACACCCAGATCGCCTCCGGCTACATGCACCGCTGCGATCCCGCGGCCCTGGTCGTCGGCCCCACCGGCCTGGTCTACGATCCGTCGAAAGACGTCCTCTACGTCGCCGCCACCGAGGACAACAAGGTGTTCGCGGTCCGGCACGCCGCCGAGACCGCGCACGACGCGGGCACCGGCCACGTGGTCTACGAGGACACGGTCCACCTGCACGGGCCGCTGGGCATGGCTGTGGCGCCCAACGGCGACCTGCTGGTCGCGAACTCCGACGTCATCAACTCGGATCCCA
The DNA here is from genome assembly GCA_035603475.1 of Thermoanaerobaculia bacterium. GTDB lineage: Bacteria > Acidobacteriota > Thermoanaerobaculia > Multivoradales > UBA5704 > JASLEW01. Next base: position 3,260 of record DATNKH010000021.1, on the reverse strand, counting down.
ACCAGCCGAGCGAGATCGTGGAGTTCACGATCGACGGCCATTTCGTCAAGCAACTGTCGGTGGACCCGGCGCAGGGTGGCTCGTTCGGGCTCGCGGTGATCAGCGGCCGAGGCGGCGCCCGGTTCGCATACGTGGACGACGCCGCCAATACGTTGACGATCTTCAATTTGCCGTTGCCGTAGCCGACCGTCCGCGGGCAGGCAGGGGGTAGCGGACGTCCTACCTGCCCTCCCACCCTCCCGTCACGGCGAACGGCCCGACCTATTCGTCGCCGCCGTCGCCCTGGCGGGCCTGGCGGGCGGCCTCGGCGCGCACCTCTTCACGCGCCGGGACGCCCTCGACGCCGGGCCAGAGCGCCAGCCAGTGCACGCAGCTCTCGAGGTCGCGGCGGGCGGCCGCGGGCAGCTTGGCACCCGCCGGCAGCGCCGCGGGGACGTCCTCGCAGAGGGCGGGCCAGGCCTCAGGGTCGGGGGCGGCCGGCTCCAGCCGCGTGACCTCCTTGCCGTCCCGCTCGATGCTGAGGACAACCGGGCCGGGGTGCCTGGGACCCCTCTCGCCGAGGTGGATCGCGATCTGGGTGGCCCCTCCCGCCGGCAGGTCGAACGGCAACTCGCTCGGATCGACGCGCGCCGGCGTGATGTATCCGCGCGCGCGGGTATAACGGAGATGGCGTTCCTCGGTGAGCCGGAGCACGTGCTTGCCCGGCGCGAAGTCCCGCCTGAAGGCACGAGGCGGCGGCGGCAGGAGGATGGGTGCAGCCGGCGCGCAGGCCACGAAGCGGCCGTCGAGATAGAGGCACAGCAGCCACCACTCCGGCTGCTGCTCCGGATCCGCGAGCGCCGGCCGGGGCGTCGAGGCAAACCGGATCCTGACCGGGACGGTGGCCCCGGGCGCGGCCTTGGCAGCAGGCGCGGGAGCAGCAGCAGGCGCCGCGGCGGCAGGCGCGGCAACGGCGGCAGCTGGCGCCGCGGCGGCGGCGGCGGCAGCTGGCGCCACGGCGGCGGCGGCAGGGGGTGCGGAGGAGGAGGAGGCGGCAGGGGGTGCGGAGCCGGCGGCAGGAGGCGCGGAAGGGGCGGGCGGAGCCGCGGTGGCGGGTTCCGGGGACGGGGCGCCGGCCGACTGGAGCAGCCACTTCATGAGCTGCTCGGAGGCTCCGGCCTGGTGCAGCGCGACGAGGTCCCCGCTGCTCACCGCCGCCGGCCGCTTGCCCGACTTCTCGAGCCACGCCATGATCACCGGCTCGGTGACGCCGCCCCGCAGCATCTGCAGCACCTGGCCCACCACCGGATCGTCGGCCGCCGGCGCGTCGCCGCGCGCGTCGCCGGCCGAGCTGCGGGAGGCTCCGGCCGCGCGTGCGGGCGCCAGCACCCCGGCCAGGCCGAGGAGCCAGAGCGCCAGGCAGGCAGCGACGACCGCCGGTCGCCTCGTTCGCCGCCTTGGCCGCGGGCCGAAGGGCCGGCCGCCGGTGGCCGCGAACGGCGCCGGCCGCACGGAGTCAGGAAGGGCGGTCGCGGGAAGGGCTGTCGTGGCGCGTTCGGGGACGGGTTCGCCGGTCATCCTGGTCCCTTTCTCCGGTCTCCAGCGTCGGCAGGGATGGTAGCAGCAATGCGCGCCCGGACCCTCAGTCGTTGGCGCGCAAGGCCGCCACGTCACCCGCGGGCGTCTCGAGGACGAGCGCCAGCGCCGGGCCGTGCGCGGCGAGGTTGACGCGGAGCCGTTGCACGGCGCCGGTGCGCTGGTCGTAGGTGGCGAGATGCGCGACGCCGTTGATGCCAGTCGCCAGGGTTCCCGCCGCGCGCTGCTCGGGCAGGAAGAGGTGCCCCGCGGGCTGGGCGGGGTAGCGCGCCACCTCGACCGTCGGGCCCTCCCAGCGGTACTGGGCGAGCCGCGTGCCGCGCTCGAAGGTCAAGCGCGCGTAGGTGAAGGGAAAGCCCGCGACCGACTGGGACCCGAGGATGACGGCGCCGGTCCAGCCTCCGAGCTCACGCTCCAACCGCTGCATGGTCTGGCGGAAGGGCGCCTCGACCTGCCCGACCGGCAGGCCGAAGAGGTCGGCCAGCGGTTCGAAGTCGCCCCGCTTCGCCCCCGCCAGCGCGGCGGCGACCTTCTCCCCCCGATCCCGCATCTTCTGCCGTTCCTCGTCGTCCTGGTCGGCGAGCAGCAGGTCGAGGCCCGTGGGACCTTCGGCGGAGACCCGCAGGCCGTCGCCGGCCACCGCCGCGCGCAGGCGCTCGCCGCCGGCGAGAGCGTAGGCCCCGGCGCAGGCCCGCAGCCGGGTGGAGTCGAGGGTGGCCGTCGCCGGCGGGTCGGGATCGGGCAGACCGAAGAGGCGGTTCTCGAGATGAGCGGCCACGGCGACGGCCGAGAAGTCGGTGCGGTTGGAGCTGGCGATGAGGAATGCCTGGTCGTCCAGGTAACGCCGGACGTCGGTGTCGAAGATCCCGTTGCCGCCGGTGTGCGAGGCGACCCGCCCGCCGGTGGGGCCCGGGGCGATCGACCAGCCGTAGGCGTACCGGGAAGGAGTGCTGTGCCCCTCCTGCACGTAGGGGGTGAGGAGCTTCTCGCGCTCGGGACGCGACAGGACGCGGTCGCCGCCGAGCGCCAGGTGCCAGCGGTACATGTCGCCGGTCGTCGACAGCACGCCGCCGTTGCCGCGCAGGTTCCACCACGGGCCGTCCGCGGCCCAGGGATGGTCGAGCGCCGTTCCCCAGGGACCGTCCATGCCGTAGCCGTGGGCCAGCCGGCGGCGGTCCCCGGAGGAGAGGCGGTAACCGGTGTGGTGCATGCCGGCCGGCAGGAAGAGCCTCTCGCGCATGAAGTCGCCGAGCGGCCGGCCGGCGGTGACCTCGACCACCGCGGCGAGCACGCTGTAGCCGGCGTTCGAGTAGCGGAAGCGCCTGGGCCGCAGCAGCAGCGGCGCCGCGAAAGCCCGGCGCAGCATCTCGTCGCGCGCCACCGGCTCGTACTCGGCGCCCAGCACGTCGGGCATGCCCGAGGTATGGGTCAGCAGCTGGTGCAGGGTGATCGCGGCCTTGTCGGCGGGCGCACCGGGGAAGAAGCGGGCGAGCGTGTCCTCCACCCGCAGCTTGCCGTCCATCTCGAGCGCCAGCACGGCGGCGGCGGTGAACTGCTTGGACACCGAGGCGATGTCGAAGATGGTGTCGGGAGTGTACGGTTCGCCGGTCGCCTCGTCGGCGAACCCGTAGCCCTTGTCCAGCAGCACCTGCCCCCCGCGAGCGGCCAGCACCGAGCCCGCAAAG
>DATNKH010000020.1:0-18194 GCA_035603475.1 Thermoanaerobaculia bacterium | reverse complement strand
CCCCGGGTAGGGGCGAGGCCCCGCCTGCCGAGATGGTTCCTGCCGGGCAGGCCGTACCGGCGATCTCCGAGGTGTTCGACCTCGGATCGGAGGCGTCGGCTCGCACTTTTGCCGCCGGGGACGACGTCTTCGGACTCGGAGCGCCGCCCTCCGTCCATGCGGAGGCCGCCGTCCACGTTGCGGTCCCGGCACCAGCTCCTGGTGCGCACGGCGACGACAACGGCGCGGAGCCGTTCCCGGACCAGACGCCCGAGCACAGCCGCAGTCTGTACCTGGCAGGCTTCGCAGCGGAGCACATCTTCTGGTTCGACGAGGTCGCCGAGGAGCCGGTTCCGGCCGCCATTGCCCCGCCGGCCGCCGAGGAGCCGGTTCCGGTCGCCATCACCGCGCCTGCCGCGGAGCCGCCGACCGCGGAGCCGCCTGCCGTAGCTCCGGCCGCCGCCGCCGCGACCGCTGGGACCGCCGCGACCGTCACCCTCGCAGAGCTCTACCTCCGCCAGGGGCACACGGAGGAGGCGGAGCGGATCTTCGGCGACATCGTGCAGCGGGAGCCCGGCAACGCCGCCGCGCGCGAGGGCCTGGCCCGGCTGACCGGCGCTCGCCCCGTTGCCCGGCAGGAGCGCCTCGACGCCGGCCAGCTGCTCGCCGGCCTGAACGATCCGCAGGCCTCGCCCATGGCGCGCAGGGCCTACCTCTTGCAGAGCTACCTGGCACGCTTGCGGCCCAGGAGATCCCATGTTCCTTGAGCAGCTGAGCCGCATCAGCGACCGGATCGGCGGGGTCTTGGCGCTGTCGCTGGTGGCCAAGGACGGCATCCCGGTCGAGTCGGTGAGCTCGGATCCCGACCTGGACATCGAGGTGCTGGCCGCGGAGCTCGTCTCCCAGGCGCGCTCGATCGGCGACAACCACCGCGACCTGGCGGTCGGCGAGGTGCAGCAGCTGTCGGTGGTCACCGACCGCCTGACCCTGATCGTCAGCGCGGTGACCCGCGAGTACTACCTGCTCCTGGTGCTGGGTCCCGACGGCAACTACGGCCGCGCGCGCTTCGAGCTGCGGCGGGCCCGGTTGGCGCTGGAACGGGATTTGATCTGAGGCGGAGGGGAAGGCTTTGCTGACATTCGAGCAGATGAAGGAGCTGGTCGAGCTGGTGGCTCGACACCGCCTGAGCGGCGTCGAGGTCGAGCGTTCCGGCTTCCGGCTCAAGATCGACGGCTTCCAGGCCGCTGCCGCGCCGGCGGCCCAGGCCGCGGCGCCGGCACAGGTCACGACGGCGCCGCGCGCGGCGTCGCCGCCACCGGCCACCCTCCCCGCGGGCTTGGCGGGCCTCGCCGGCCTGGGAGGCGACCCGGGCGGGGCCTCGCCGCTGCCGCCGTCGCCGCTGGCCACCGCCGCGCCGCCCCCCGGCCTGCCCGTCCACGCCGGCGACATCGCCGCGCCGCCGCCGGGAGCTGCCGGCGCGACCAGCGGGTCGGGATCGCACATCCTCAACTCGCCCATCGTCGGCACCTTCTACCGCGCCCCCTCGCCGGACGCGCCCTCCTTCGTCGAGATCGGGTCGCGCGTGCGCAAGGGCCAGGTCCTCTGCATCATCGAGGCGATGAAGCTGATGAACGAGATCGAGTGCGACGTCGACGGCGTGATCGCCGAGATCTATCCCCAGAACGCCCAGGCTGTCGAGTTCGGAGAGCCGCTCTTCGCGATCCGGATCTCCGGGTAGGGGTCGCGCGGGCCGAGCCTCCCACCGCGCCCCGCCGCCGCCCGACGTCCCGGCATGTTCAAGAAGATCCTCATCGCCAACCGCGGCGAGATCGCCCTGCGGATCATCCAGGCGTGCCGCGAGCTCGGCATCCAGACCGTCGCGGTGTGCTCGACCGCCGACCGCGACAGCCTGCACGTCACCTATGCCGACGAGGATGTCTGCATCGGCCCGCCCCCCTCCGCGGCCAGCTACCTGAACATCTCGAGCATCATCTCGGCGGCCGAGATCACCGGCGCCGACGCCGTCCACCCCGGGTACGGCTTCCTGGCCGAGAACGCCCACTTCGCCGAGGTGCTCGAGGAGTGCAGGCTCGGCTGGATCGGGCCGCGCCCGGGAGTGATCCGCGCCATGGGCGACAAGGCCCAGGCCCGCCAGGCGGCGACCGCCGCCGGTGTGCCGGTGCTGCCTGGCAGCCGCGAGCCGCTCGCCGACGCCGAGGAGGCGCGGCGGCTGGCTGCCGAGATCGGCTACCCGGTCATCCTCAAGGCGGCGGCCGGCGGCGGCGGCCGCGGCATGCGCATCGTCGCGGTCGAGAGCGAGATCGAGGGCCAGTTCGGGACTGCCGGCGAGGAAGCGCAGAAGGCGTTCGGCGACGGCCGGATCTATCTCGAGAAGTACCTGGTCGAGCCCCGGCACATCGAGTTCCAGGTCTTCGGCGACCTCCATGGCAAGGTGATCCACCTCGGCGAGCGCGAGTGCTCGATCCAGCGCCGGCATCAGAAGCTGATCGAAGAGTCGCCTTCGCCGGTGCTGACTCCCGGGCTGCGCGAGGAGATGGGCGCCGCGGCGGTGCGTCTTTGCGAGGCGGTGGGCTACGAGAACGCCGGCACCATCGAGTTCCTGCTCGACGCCGACGGCTCCTATTACTTCATGGAGATGAACACCCGCATCCAGGTCGAGCACCCGGTGACCGAGATGGTGACCGGCATCGACCTGGTGAAGCTGCAGATCCAGCTGGCGGCCGGCCAGCCGCTCACCCTGGCCAGCGGCCTGCACCCGCGCGGCCACGCCATCGAGTGCCGCATCAACGCCGAGCATCCCGACACCTTCGTGCCCAGCCCGGGCAAGCTCAAGACGTTCCACCCGCCGGGCGGACCCGGCACGCGGGTCGACACCCACGCCTACGAGGATTACGTCATCCCGCCCTACTACGACTCGCTGGTGGCCAAGCTCATCGTCCACGACCGCACGCGCGCCGAGGCCCTCGCCCGCATGTCGCGCGCGCTCGACTTCTTCGTGGTGGAAGGGATCCACACCTCGATCCCCCTGCACAAGCGCATCCTGCGCGACCCGGAGTTCATGGCCGGCAGGATGTCGACGCGCTTCCTCGAAGGCTTCCTCCTGCGGCAAGCGCAGGCCGGATGAGCGCGCGGCACGCAGGGGCGGCCGCCAGGGGTGGCAGCGGCGGCCGGCCTCGCCCCGATCTGGGTTCGCTGTACGCCATCGCCGACGCCGAGGCGCTGGCGCCGCTGCCGGTGCCGAGCGCAGTGGCGGCCATGGCGGAGGCCGGGGTGCGCACCATCCAGCTCCGCGCCAAGCGTTGGAGCGGCCGCCAATGGTACGAGGGAGTCGAAGCCAGCTGCCGTGCGCTGGAAGGGAGCCGCGCCGCGCTCTGGCTGGACGACCGCGCCGATCTCGCCGCCCTGTTCGCGGCGGCCGGCGTCCGCGGCCTGCACCTCGGGCAGCGCGACCTGCCGCCGGCGGCGGCGCGGCCGGTGATCGGCGATTCGCTTTGGATCGGCATGTCCACGCATAATGAGCGCCAGCTCGTCGCCGCGGATGCCGATCCCGAGGTGGATCTGATCGCGGTCGGACCGGTCTTCCCGACCACCGGCAAGACCTCGTCCGGCCCGGAGGCGGCGCTCGCGCCGCCCGATCCTGCCATCGGCCTCGACTTCGTTCGCTGGGCGCGCGCCAGGACCGTCAAGCCGCTGGTGGCGATCGGCGGCATCGACGCCAGGCGGGTGGCCGCGGTGCTCGCGGCCGGCGCCGATGCCGCGGTGGCGCTCGGCGCCGTGTGCCGCGGCGACGTGCGCGAGAACTGCCTCCGCCTCCTCGCCGCGGCGGCGTCCTCGGGGCAGTAGGCTGGCAGGAGTGATGCACATCTTTCTGACCGGCTTCATGGGCGCCGGCAAGACCACGGTCGGCGAGCGCCTGGCGGCGTTGCTCGAGCTGCCCTTCGTCGACCTGGACGAGGAGATCGAGCGGCGGGCGGGGAGCACGGTGCGGGAGCTCGTCGAGCGCCATGGCGAGCCGTGGTTCCGTCGGCTGGAGCTCGAGGCGCTGCAGGCGGTGCTGGGAAGGGGTGACTCGGTGATCGCCACCGGTGGCGGGACCCTGACCTCGGAGCTCGGCGCGCGGCTGATCCGCGAAGCCGGGCTGTCCGTGTGGCTGAACCCGTCGTTCGCCACCATCGTCGACCGCATCGGCACGCTGGGCAAGGCGGACCGCCCGCTCTTCCGCGAGGAGGCGCAGGTCCTGGCGCTCTATCGCGAGCGGCTGCCCGCCTACCGCAAGTCGGACGTGGCGGTCGACGTGAGCCCGCTCGAGGCGCCGGAGGAGATCGCGGCGAGGATCGCCTTGCTGCTGCGGGAGCGACGGTGCGCTATCTGATCCTGTCCGACATGCACGCCAACTGGGAGGCCTTCGAGGTCATCCTGCGGCGGGCGCGGCGCAAGCGCTTCGACACCGTCCTGGTGCTCGGCGACCTGGTCGGCTACGGCGCGGCGCCGAACCAGGTCGTCGAGGCGGTGCGCCGGATGGCGCCGCGCCTGATCGTGGTGCGCGGCAACCATGACAAGGTGGCCGCCGGCCTCGATCCGGGCACCAATTTCAACCAGACGGCCCTGGCCGCGGCGCAGTGGACCGCCGAGCGCCTCACCAGCGCCAACCTGCGCTACGTGCGGGAGCTGCCGGAAGGCCCCGTCGAGGTGGCCCCCGGCGTCGCGATCTGCCACGGCTCCCCCCTGGACGAGGACACCTACGTCTTCTCGGACATCGACGCCTTCGAGATCTTCTCCTCCTTCAACACGCCGGTGACCTTCTTCGGGCACACCCATATCCCGTCGTTGTTCTCCCTGGAGGGGCGGCGGCTGGGGGTGACGGCGCTGCGCGGCGCCAGCGGCACCATCCAGCTCGATCCGGAAGGCCGCTACCTCATCAACCCGGGATCGATCGGCCAGCCGCGCGACCGCGACCCCCGCGCCTCGTACATGACGTACGACAGCCAGCGCCGCGTCGTCCGCTGGTACCGCCTGCCCTATCCCGTCCTCGCCGCGCAGAAGCGCATCCTCAAGGCCGGCCTCCCCCACGCGCTGGCCGACCGCCTGGCGATCGGCGCCTGAGCGGTTCCCCGGGCGCCGGCGGGGTCCGCGGGACGGGCTACGGCAGCTTGCCGATCGCGTCGAGCTGGCGGACCTGGCGGACGCGGTTGACGGCCGCGAGGATGCCGCCGGCGAGCACGACGTAGAGGCCTCCCCAGACCAGGGAGATGAGCGGCTTGGTGGTGACGTCGAGCGCCAGGTGCCCCGGGTTGGCGGCGCCGCCGAGGTCGAGGCGCACCTTGCCGGACGAGGCGTTGATGCCGGCGATCCTGACCGCGCCGCCGCCAGGGAGCCGCAGCAGTGGCGTGTCGACGCGCCCGTCCGCGGGATTCAGGCGGTAGAGCGGCCGCGCGCCGTCGGTCCTGCCGTCCCGCGTCACCTCGAGCACCGCGCCGACGGTGACCGTGCGGCCCGCCTGCATCGCCACCATGGCATTGCCTTCCGCCTGCAGATCGAAGCGCACGAAGCGCACCCGCGTGTCGCCGATGGCGCCGGATTCGCCCTGGGCGAGCTCCAGGAAGGGCTGGCCGGGGTCGTACTCGAGCGGCGACACGTAGAGATCCAGCAGCGCGAAGTTGCGGATGTCGGGGTTGACCATCAGCTGGCGAGTGCGGCGATTGAGGAACATCTTCGGGTAGACCTTGAAGTGCTCGCCGCGGCGCGCCACCTCGACCTCCATGGCTTCCTTACTACGTCCCTGGCTGGGAATGAAGCGGAGAAAGGTCAGGGTCGTGTCCGTGTCGCCCACGCGCTGCGGCACCCCCTGGGTCAGCGTCACCTTCGTGCTGTGGTCGTAGCCGGAGGAGGCCAGGATGCCGAGGAGGATGATGCCGACGCCGACGTGCGCCAGGTAGCCGCCGGCCCCCGAGAGACCGCGGCCGAACGCCTTGATCCGGGCGAGGCGGGCGCCATTGCCTCCCGTCCCCGCCGGCGCGCCGCTGCCGGCCAAGGCCTTGTCCAAGACCTTCTGCAGGTTGCTCGCGAGGGCCATCGTGGCCAGGAAGACGAAGAGCAGGTGCAGCGCGTTGTGGACCTGCCAGATCGCGGCGGCCACGGTCAGGGCGGCCGAGAAGGCGGCGGGCCACAGCAGCTTCCGGGCGACGACGCGCGGCGCCTCGCCGCGCCAGGTGAGATAGGGCACCAGGGCGAGCAGCCAGGCGACCAGCAGCGCGATCGGCAGGTTGACCCGGTTGTAGAAAGACGGTCCGACCTGGCCCGGGGTCTTCATGAAGCGGGTGAGCAGCGGCGCGGAGGTGCCGGCGAGGATCACCAGCGCCGCGACCAGCAGGGTGATGGTGGCCAGCACCATGAAGGTGCCACGCGACAGCACCGGGTCCTCGTTGGGCCGGGTCGGCACCTGCCGGAGCCGGGTCGCCATCAGGAAGCCGGCGAGCAGCAGGAAGGTGCCCAGGATGCCGAGCAGCCATCCCGACAGGCCGAGGTCGACGAAGCTGTGCACCGAGAAGTCGGCGAGCACCCCGGAGCGGGTGAGGAAGGTGCCGTACAGCACCGACATGAACATCAGCGTGGCGAGCACGTAGTTGGCGCGGCGGTAGCGGCCGCGAGTGCGTTCCATGTGCAGGCCATGGATCAGCACGGTGCCGAAGAGGAACGGGATGAACGAGGCGTTCTCGACCGGGTCCCACCCCCAGTAGCCGCCCCAGCCGAGAGTCTTGTAGGCCCAGTAGCCGCCCATCAGGATGGCGGTGCCGAGCACCAGGAAGCCGCCCAGCGCCCAGGGGAAGGCCCGCGCCGCCCAGCCGTCGAAGCGCCGCGTCCAGAGCGACGCCATGGCGAAGGAGAAGGGGATCGCGGAGAGGGCGAAGCCGACGAACATGATCGGCGGATGGATGACCATCCAGTCGTCCTGCAGCAGCGGGTTCAAGCCCTGGCCGTCGAGCGGCGCGTCGAGGCGCATGGCGAACGGGCTCTGGCGCACCAGGATGAACACCAGGCCGAGCAGGGTCAACAGGTAGACGCCCATCACCGCCGGCTCGGACTTGCCGGCGGTCCGCTGCAGCAGCAGGCCGAGCAGCGAGCCCCACACCAGCCAGATCATGAAGCTGCCCTGCTGGCCGGCCCAGAAAGCGGCGAACTGGTAGTGCATCGGCAGATCGAGGCCGGAGTAATGGAAGACGTAGTCGATGCGGAAGTCGCGTTGCGTCAGCAGCAGGACGAGCAGCAGCGCGGCAAGGCCCACCGACGAGGCGAAGAAGACGTAGGCGCGGCGGGCGAAGACGAGCCCCGTCGCGTCGCCGCGCAGCACCATCGAGTAGCCCCAGAGGCAGGACAGCGCGAACGCCAGCGCGCACCACAGCGCCAGGGCGCCCGGCAGGTAGAGATGCATCAGGTAGTCCAAGGCCGGTCTCCTTCGCGCACGCGCTTCCCGGTGCGGTCAGCGGTGATCTGCGGCGGTCGGCGGCGGTCGACGCCGGTCTGGCGCCCGGTCGGCGCCGATCAGCTGTAGGTCTTCTCGACCTCGGTGCCCTGGTACTTGCTCGGGCACTTGACCAGCAGCTTGTTGGCCGCGAACTCCTTGGCCCGCGGGTCGTAACGGCCGATGGCGACGATGCTGATGGCGTCCTCGAAGTTGGCGGGACGCAGGCCGTGGTAGCGCACGCGCACCAGGTCCTGGGACTTGGGGTCGCGCAGGGTGAAGAGCAGGGAGCCGTTGGCCATCTCGTAGGCGGAGGATCCCTTCTGCAGCGCCCCGGCGACCTGCACCATGCGGTTGGCGGCGCGCGCCTCCGGGTAACTCACGTAGGGCGTCAGGGTGTCGCGGAAGGAGGCCAGCGAGAAGCCGGCGAACGCCAGCAGCACCAGCCCGCCGATCAGGTAGAGGCGGCGATTCATGGTTCTCTCTCCAGGGCCGGCGCCTCCTGCGACGCCTCGAGCGCGCGCACCTGGCGATGCAGGCGCTGGAGGTACAGGAAGAGCCCGGTCCAGATGATCAGGTTGACCACCATCACCCACTCGATGCCGCCGCTGACCTGCATGCAGTGCCTCCAGCCTCTCCGGGTATCTCTCCGTGTGGATCTACTAGTTACTAGTGCGTTGCGAGGCCGTGGCCGGGTCAGCGCCGGTCCTGGGCTCGCCCAGGTGCGGCGCCGACGTCCCCGTGGCACGCGCGCTGCTCGCCGATGGGGCGCCGGCGGCGGCGGCTTCCAGCACCCGGTCGGCGACGGCCAGCACCCGGGTGCGTAGGTCGTGCAGCCAGAAGAAGAGCGCCATGAAGCCGGCGCCGCTCGCCAGCAGCACCTGCAGCATGCGCGGATCCATCTCGACGCGGCCGCGGGCGTTGATCACCGGCTCGGGGTGCAGCGAGAAGGTGATGCGCGGCACCACGAAGAAGAAGAACGGCGTCACCACCAGGCCGAGCGCCGCGTACGCCGCCGCCAGCCGGGCGCGCTTCTCGGCGTCCTCCACCGCGTCGCGCAGCGCCAGGTAGGCGCCGTTGAAGATCAGCGCCATCACGATCGAGGTCTGCCGCGGGTCCCAGTTCCAGTAGGCGCCCCACATGATGCGCGACCAGACGGCCCCGGTGACCGTCGCGAGCAGGCCGAACAGCAGCCCGAGCTCGATCGCCGCGCGCGCGGCGCGGTCGTGCCGCGGGTCCCGCGGCGAGCCCTGCGAGCGGCCCCCGAACAGGTAGCGCACGCTGTAGACGCCCGCGGTGATGAACGCCGTGAATGCCGCCCAGGCCATCGGCACGTGGAAGAACAGGATGCGGCTGGACTGGCCGATGAACTTCGCGGCCAGCGGCGCGTACTCGAAGGCGCCGACGATCACGGCCGCCAGCCACAGCCAGAGAAGCCAGGAGGCGGCGACGGCAGTCCTTTTCTTCATGGGTTCCATACGACCGGAAACAGCATCAAGCCCGCGGTGGTGACCGCCCCATCATAAAGCAGAAGCTGCATCAAGGCTACCCCCGCCTCTCCCTGTCCCCCTTGTCCCCCCTGCCCGGGAGGCCCGCCGCCGGCGAAGGCGCTCCGGGTCAGCTCGACCGCCAGCAGCAGCAGCGGCAGCAGCACCGGGAAGGATAGCACCGCGAAAAGGGTGCCCTTGCCGCGCGCCTGGGCGATGATCGCCGCCACCAGGGTGCTGCCCGCGGCGAGGCCGAAGCCACCGGCCGCGAGGGTGGCGATCAGCAGGCCCGGGCGCGCCACGTCGAGGTTCATGACCGCCAGGAAGAGCGGCGCCACCAGCGCCTCGAGGGCTGCCAGCAGGGTGAGGGCATAGGCGAGCTTGCCGCAGAACAGCGCCGACGGCGTCGCGGCCAGGCGCAGGGCGGTGGCGGTCTGGGTCTCCTCCTCGTGGACGAAGGAGCGCGGCAGCCCGGCGGCGGCGGCGAAGAGCAGGATGAGCCAGAGCAGCACCGGCAGCGTCTCGCTGCTCCTGCCGGGCGCGGCGCCCAGCGGGCCGAGGCTGGCGCTCACCACGACCAGGGTGTTGACGGCGAAGAGCGCCAGGGTGTTGAGGGCGTAGCGGGTGCGAATCTCGCTCCGCCACTCCTTCGCGAACACCGCCGCCGCCTCACGCACCCAGGTCGAGGCTGGCCGCGACGCTGACGGCGCTGCCGAATCTGCCGACTCTGCCGACACCCCAGCTGCCTCACGCACCAAGGTCGAGGTTTCCCGCGACACTGCCGATTTCTAGGGGCACGGGGTTGGCGACGACGGCCAGGCCGGGGGCGCCGGCGTCGGCGCCGGCGGCGGGGGAGGGCGCGAGGTGCTCGACCAGCAGGCGGCGGACGATCGCCACTCCGGCCGCGTCGAGGTTCTGGAAGGGCTCGTCGAGCAGCAGCAGGCGCGGCCGGTGGAGCAGCGCCCAGGCCCAGCGCAGGCGCTGCCGCATGCCCGACGACAGCGCCGAGGCGGGGCGGTCGGGAGGCAGCTCGAGGCGCCGCAGCAGCTCGTCGCCGCGCTCGCGCCCGATGCCGCGCAGGCGGGAGAAGAAGGCCAGGTTCTCGGCCGCCGTCAGCTCGCCGTAGAAGGCGAGGTCGGGCGCCACCAGGCCGACGCGGCGGCGGCGGGAGGCGGCATCCAGGGGCGTGCCGTCCTCGCTGTAGTCGATGGTCCCCGAGTCCGGCGCCAGCAGGCCGGCGAGGCAGCGCAGCAGAGTGCTCTTGCCGGAGCCGTTGCGGCCGGTCACCAGCAGGACCTCGCCCGCCGCCACCGACGCGGAGACCCCGCCGAGGACCGCCAGGCGGCCGAAGCGCCGGCGCACCTGGGCGAAGCTCAAGGCCGGGGGCATGGGCTGCGAGTATAACCTTGCCGCCCGGACGCCCCCCTGGCCGGCCGGTGTAGCATGGCTGGCGATGCGCGGCCGCTTGTCCCCCCGAACCTCCGTTTGCTCTCGCCGTGGCGGCTTCGCGTCCCGAGGGGTCCTTGATGCCCTCGCGGTCCCTGGCGCCGGTGCGCGGCTTCCCGGCCGCCTGGCTCGCATCCTGCGGGTTGGCGTCGTCCTGGCGGCGTTCGGAGCGGTCCTGGCCGGGGCGGGCGCTTCCCTTCCGGCGGCAATGGCTGCAGCGGCGGCCGGCGGCGGCGGCGGCGGCGGCGGCGCCAGCGCGGCGCCTCCCGATCTGCCGGAGATGCGGTCGCCCGACCTCGAGCTGCGGGCGATGCTGCTGCTGGTCGCGGAGCGGCGCGTCTACGAGCCGTTGACGGTGATGCAGGCGCTGAAGGCCGGTCCGGAGACGCGGGCCGAGCTGGCCGCGGCGCTGGGGCGCATCCCGGGGCAGGAGGCAGGGTCGGTGCTCGCCGGGCTGCTGATCGACGACCAGGCGGAGGTGCGCCGTGCGGCGGCCTTCAGCCTCGGCCTGCACGGCGACACCGCGGCGCGGCCGGCGCTGCGCCAGGCGATGCTCGACCCTGACCGCGAGACCGGGTCCCTGGCCGTCGAGGCGCTGGGGCGGCTGGCGACGCCCCTCGTCGAGGTGGCCGAGCAGCTGCTGAAGCTGCCCGAGGAGGAGCGTTGGCCGCGGCTGCTGCCGTACCTGTTCCGCTTCAAGGACGAGGCGCTGGTGCCGCTCGCCGAGCACGGCCTCGGCCTGTCCGACCCGGAGCTTCACCGCTGGTCGGCCTACGCCCTGGCGCGCGATCCGCTGCCCGCCGCCGCGCCGCTGCTGCGGCGGCTGACCGGCGATCCCGATCCGCTGGTGCGGGCCTGGGCGGCGCGCGGCCTCGGCCGGGTGGGCGGCGGAACCGAGGACCTGGCCGCCCTGGCGCCCCTGCTGACCGACTCCGCGGGTGGGCCGGTGGTGGAGGCCCTGCGGGCGGGCGCGGCGCTGGTCGGCGGCGGCAAGGCGCCGGCAGCGCCCGCCTGGCGCCCTCGCCTGCTGGCGCTGCTCTCCGATCCGCGCGCCGGGGTGAGGGTGACGGCCATCGACGCGGCGGCCGCCTGGTTGCCGGACGCTGATCTCGGGGCCGCCCTCGCGGCGCGGGCCGGGGCGCCGGTGGAGGCCCCGAAGGGGGCGGCGCTGTCAGCACCGTTGGTGCCGCTCGCACAGACGATCGAGCGCGGCACCGCCCTGGTCGCCCTGGCTCGCGGCCGGGACTCTCGCGCCGTGGCGCTCGTCGCGACCGCGGCAAGGTCGCCGGAGCCGCGCCTGCGGGCGCGGGCGGCGGAAGCCGCGGGCCTGCTCGGGGAGAGCGAGCTGCTTGGCCGGCTGGCCGCCGACCCGAGCTCGCTGGTGCGCGAGGCGGCGCTCGCCGCCCGATTGCTGCCGGCGCCCGCGCCGAGCCCGGCGTCGTCGTCTAGTGGGGCAGCCGGAGCGGCCGGGAAAGCCGGCAAGGTCGGTACCGTCCAGGCTCCCGCCGCAAACAATGCCAATATGCCCGCCGCCCGGGCGGCCGCCGCGGCCCTGTCCGATCCCGACGAAGGGGTGCGGACCGTCGCCACCGACTGGCTCGCCGACCATCCGGTCGTGCCGCTCGCCAATCTCGCCGGCGCCCTGACCGCCGCGCTGCGCGACGAGTCGATCGAGTCACCTCTCGGCGTCATCAAGGCGCTGACCGCCCGCGGCGAGGCCGAGCCGCGCGAGCGCGGCGCCGTCGTCGAGTTGCTAGAGCGCGTAGGACGCCAGCCCAGCTACGCGCTGCGCCGACAAGCGGCCGCCGGGCTGACCCGCCTGGGCCGGCCGGCGCCGCCGCTAGGCCCTGCGCCGAGCCTCGAGGCAGGAGCCGGCGGCGACGAGCTCCGGTCCTACCGCGAGATCGTCGAGCGGACCCGCCGCCCGCGGACCGTGGAGGTGCGCACCAACCGGGGCATCATCCGCCTCCGCCTCGACTGCCCCCGCGCGCCGCGCACCTGCCTGAACCTCCTCGACCTCGCCGCCCAGCACTTCTACGACGGCCTACTCTTCCACCGCGTCGTCCCCGACTTCGTGATCCAGGCCGGAGACCCCCGCGGCGACGGCTACGGCGGCCCCGGCTACGTCCTCGGCGACGAGATCAACCGTCTCCGCTACCGTCGCGGCATCCTCGGCATGGCCCTCGCAGGCCCCGACACCGGCGGCAGCCAGTTCTTCATCACCCTCTCCCCCCAGCCCCACCTCGACGGCGGCTACACCGCCTTCGGCGAAGTCATCGCCGGAGCCGAAGTCCTGGACGCCATCCAGGCCGGCGACAGGATCGAGAGCATCGCAGAGGTGCGGTAGCCCCTGTGTGCGTCGGAGGGCAGGTAAGTTCTTGCCGAAGTGAGCGTGACTGAAAAACATGAGTTCAGAAGCCGACTCACGTCCGCCTTAGCTGTCGACGTCGTAAGCATTGGTCCGACGGCCCTAAGATAATAGGCAAAAAGGGGCATTGACTCGGCGTTGAAGGTCTGATTGAAACCCTCCGCACCTATTCTTCGCACAAGTGCTCCAGAAGCCATGGCTACCTTCTAAAATCAGGGTATAATCCTTCTTGCCATAAGCTCTATGTGGCTGACGTAGTTCTCCAAGAAGGTAATCGGCCCGCCTCCATGGGGCATTGTCGTACCTAAAAATCCACCGATCGTCATGCGGGGTGGCAAGGTTCCGAGCTTCGTTCGCACAAGCCTTTCGAAATTATCGCGCGCGCTGGACGAAACGTGGGCAACCGCGTTCCGAATCGTTCGTGCTTCGTCGAGCGCGTTCTGACTGCCTCGAAGCACAGGCGAAAAGGGAAGGCCGTTACGAAAGAATCGTTCGGCGCGCTCGCTCACTCGCTTAGGGTCTGTCCATTTTGCAAAGCTGCGCTCTTCAGGAATCACCCACTCCTTCGCTGCCCTAAGGTTGGGCGGAAATGCAAATCGTCGGGGAGCGCGTCCCCGAGGCGACCCCTGCCCGACTAGGTAAAGAACAAAAGACTCCTCAAGAAAAACCTCCCAGGCGAGGAAGGCCTTTAGGAATGCCAGCTCGATCAGTGAGTCCCTACGCTGAACGGAAATGTGGGGACGGCTCGCCGCCCCGCCCGGAGTTGACCAATGATACGCGTCAGAGGCGAGATCTCGCGACTCTCGCAGGCTAAGACTTAGATCGCGTAGCACCGTCTGCAGCTTTCGCTGCGCCATACCCTACCCCCTCAGGACCCTGTTAAAGCCCCTACTGAGGTATTCCGTCATAGTGTTCCTATTGTCCGCATGGACCCAGTGCTCGCTATACGCCTTGTAGAAACCCAGCTCCACAGACGTCACATTGGCGATATTATGTGCAGCCTCAGCAGCCTCAATCGTGTCGAGAAGGGCATCCACTCTCTCGAGCGTCATTTTAAGTTTTGGATAGTCCGCCACCTTCATGGGGTTCCTTGTCGTGCGGATCTTTGGCAAGCCAAATTTGAGGTGGAAGACCGCGCAAAACAGCGGATAAAAGAGCCGCGGTGCGCGGAACTTAAGTTGAGCCAAGTCGCCCTCCACGATGGCCCCGATGATGTCCATTGTCTCGCGAAAGCGTTTCTCGTGAGTCTTGCGATTCGGGAAGACATCGTCATAATTCTTGTAGCAGTTGTCGATGACCGTCTTCTTGCCCTCGCGTATCCCTTCGTGGATCGCGAGAAGTAGCTCGGAGACAAACTCAACCTCTGTCATACGCAGGATCTGCTTCGAAGAAAAGACCTTGTTAATCTCAAAAAAAGTGACGAACTCATTCGCAAGGAGATAGGCAGAGGACTTGAATTCCCCAAAAAACTTCGCATTGCGAAGCTCCTGGGGCTTTAGTCGCTCAGAGTAAGTGTTAATACGCGCAAAAAGGTCATAGACTTCGTGATCGGGCATGTCCTGGAGGAGGTCCACGACAAACTCGTATTTCAAGACGTCACCTTGTGTGTCCGCGTCGAGGTCACTGAAGTACTTTCCGCCGTAGACATCGCTGTGGGCGCGGCTGACCTGGAATGCATCTTTGATGAATGTTAGTACTGTTCTGAGTCGCTGCTGGCCGTCCACAATTTCACGGTGCGTACGGCGCGTACTTGGATTCGTAGTCTGACGCATGTAGATCTTGGGAATTGGCTTCCCTCGAATAATAGTGTCAATCAAGTACGATCGTGCCTTGTCAATCCAAACCTCACGCCTTTGAAACTTCGGTGCAAGAGTGAGCTCGCCGCGCTCATTCCATTCCTCAAAATCGCGCACGCTATAATTTCTGGTGCTAAACCGCTGTTGCATGGCGTCTCCGTGGAGCAGACGTGTTATGAACCAGAGTATTTAAGGACGAGGATGGTATCGGCTGTGCTTCCAGTTATGCCCCTGCGAACGCGACGCTCGCTTGGAATTGAGTTCGTGTACTGGCACGCCAACGAATAACCTCCTACCTCCTTTATAGCAACCCTAGAGACAGTCTCCGGTAGATCGGATCTATTTGCGCGACTGGACACGTCTCCAATTACCAGAATACAAAAGCTTCCAGGCTTCAGAACGGAACGCCACCGACTCAATGCACGTCGCATCAGACTGATAAACGCATCACCCCTGGGCGAAATGCGCTTGTCCAAAGCGCG
The DNA here is from genome assembly GCA_035603475.1 of Thermoanaerobaculia bacterium. Taxonomy (GTDB): domain Bacteria; phylum Acidobacteriota; class Thermoanaerobaculia; order Multivoradales; family UBA5704; genus JASLEW01. The sequence goes on along the minus strand of DATNKH010000020.1, from coordinate 3,156 downwards.
CCAGTCGGCCTTCCCGAGAAACCAGAGGCGAAGCCGGTTGTCCCGAGCGTAGTCGAGTTGCCGCATGTAGGGCGGACTCGTTATGACTGCGTCGACTGGCTCGCTCGGAACGAATTCTCCGGCGTCTCTAGAGAAGCATCGTCGTTGTACGGAGAAGTCAAAAGTCGGGACGCGCCTAAAGGCGCGAGTTACTTTTGCCTCGAGTCGATCACGCACTGAGCGGTACCCATAAAGCTCAGGAAACTCTGAGGGAGGAAACTTTCTCAGGCGGCGATAAGGGACGGTATGACTACTAGGGTAGGAGAGAAATCCTGGTCGCTGATGATGTAGTATTCCGAGAAGGCAGGCCAATAGAAACCACTGCCTCCGGGCCTTCAAGACCGTGACCCAAGCCAATGCTTCTTTCAGGGTCCGCGGATGGAAGAACTCTTGCACCCACATAGGCGCCGCTGTTGGGTCGACGTGTTCTTCGACAGCCGCGACGCGAACGGCATTCCGATCGATATCACGGAGCGCATCTGAGGCTGACCGATAAGGAAACAGTTTGGCTCGGGTCAAGAGGCTCGCGTAGGGACTAAGGTCATTGGTGATCACGTGTCGCTTTAGACTCCAGGCTTCAACAGCGATTGTCCCCGAACCCGAAAAGGGGTCATAAACGACCCCGCCTTGCTTCGTAAAGTCGGAGACAATTGCCCCGGCCATCGACGACTTGATCTTGCCGATGTAGGGCGCCAGCTGATGGAGGGTTGTCTCGCTGTTGGCAGCAGGGCCAGCCCAGCCCGCGGCCAGGGAGGCCATGTGCCTTTGGGTTCGGCGCTCCGAGGCCGTAGCTGCGGGGCGGCCACAGGTCGTTGTCGGCACGTCTAGATCGTATCAGAACCTGACGGCGAATGCGCCCTGGTGTGGCTTGAAATCGCTCGTGTGGTCGGAAGCTTGTGGGCGCCGCCGAGCAGATTGTTCAGGCGCCTCTTGCCCGCGTGAGGTTGGGTTCTTCTGGACCGCGGATGCCTTCTGGAGCCCGCATGGATGACAACGTGCCGGCGTCATGCGGCGCCGTGATCGGTAACACGCCACGGAGCTCAGCGGTTACCACGCGGCCGAGGAGGCTCAGGATCCGTCGAACTAGTGACCATCTGGTCGAGGCTCCTCCGAGGCGACTGCTTATTGAAGCTGCTTATTGAAGCCCGCTCCGTCAGCCTTCGTCGGACGTCTCCGCTTGAGGCCTTCCGCGCATTCGTGGTTTGGCACTCCTCGTGGACCTGGCGGTCCGCGTCGGTGATCGGAGCGCTGCTGTCGTCGCCCGGCGCCGCCAGGATGCGCGCCGCGATCGGCAACATGGATCGCGACTCGCTTTGCTCGCCTCCAGGAGCCGGTGCCGGAGCTGCTAAGATTGGCGCTGCGACGAGGGAGAGCGGCCTGCCCGCACTTGCCAGGATCGGACCGTTGCGCTTTCTTCTATAGTAACGAGGGCACCGAGCGGCCCCATGTCCACGTGCAGCATGAATCGAGAGTCGCGAAGTTCTGGCTCCGCCCGGGCGCTGGCCGTTGAAGTCACCGAGGACGACCTGGTGGTTTCGTTGGTCGATGGCCGCAAGATCGTGGTGCCTCTGGCCTGGTTCCCGCGACTCCTCCATGCAACAGAGGCGCGGCGCAACCGCTGGGAGTTGCTGGGTGACGGCGTGGGCATTCATTGGGACGAGATCGACGAGGATCTCAGCGTCGCCGGTTTGCTCCGCGGCACCCCCGCCCCCGCCTCTGCACACTGACCTGACCGCTGGACCGGCGCCGTGGGCAGCGAGGTGAAAGGTCGTGCAGGAACACCTGAACTTCGCCGCAGCTTCAGGCCTCCAGGCGCATCCGTGCCGGGCGCAGGGCGCTCTGCCTCCTGACGACATGAGGCCGAGGGAGGAACGTCGCCCGGCCCCGGGCAGCAGCTGGCAGAGGTGGCTGGGCTGGTTCGCCTGGACCGCGCTGGCGGCTTCGGGGGTGGTGCGTTTCGCGGGCCAGGCCGGCGACGACATCTACATCACGTACCGCTACGCTTACAACCTCGCGCACGGCCGCGGGCTGGTGTTCAACCCGGGGCAGACGACCTTCGGCCTTAGCGACCCGGGAGTGGCGATCCTGCTCGCCGCCTGCCATCGGGCGAGCGGACTGCCGATCCCGGCTCTCGGTACGGCCGTCACCGCCCTCGCGCTGCTGGCGATCGCCGGCGTGCTGCTCGGGGCGGCGCGCGGAGCGGGGCGCGAGCCCGAGGGCTGGCTGGGCGGCACTCTGTTGCTCGCATCCCCGTACCTCTGGCTCTCGCAAGGAGCTGGGCCGTTACCCGCCCTGGCGCTGCTGCTGCTCGCAACCCGCGCGGCCAGCGCGCGTTGGCCGTGGCAGGCGGGCCTGCTTGCAGGCCTCGCTTTCTGCTGCCGGCCCGACGCCGCACTGGGGGCCGGGGTCCTGGCGCTGCTGCTGGCAGCAGAGGACTGGCGCCGGAAGCCGACTGCCGGCGGCGAGGAAGCCTGCCGGCTCGACGAGGGAACACAGCCTGGCAGAGTGGCGGTGCCCCAGGTGCACGGAGTCCGCCTGGCGCGACCGGCCCTCTACAGCTTGACCTTCGCGGTGGTGGTGGGCCTGGCGATGTGGGCTGCCTGGTCCTACTTCGGCTCGGCGCTGCCCGAGACCCTGGCGGTAAAGCGGCACTTCGCCGCCCTGGCGCCACGCCTGTTCACCGGCAAGGCCTTCTGGCAGTCGTTCGCGGAGGCGTTTTGCGCGCTCGCTGGTAGCAGTGGGCCGCCGCTCCTGGCACTCGGGACTCTCGGCCTCGCGCCGCTCTACCTCCGGGGTGGCCGCACGGGCCGCTGGCTGGTCCTGAATTCGCTGGCCGTTGCGGCGTTCTACACGGCGGCGGAAGTTCCGTTCTTCCTCTGGTACACGCTGCCCATGGTCGTTGCGGTGGTGGTTGGCGGCTGCTTGCTGGCGGGCGAGCTCGCTCGGCTAGGCCTGGCCCCGGAGAGAGACGGGCGCTGGGCGGCATGGCGCCCGGGGTGGCGCGCGGGGCTCGCCCGGGTCGCGGCCGGTGCAGCCGGCGCCGTACTGATGTCGTTCCTGCTGGGCGCTGCTCGTTGGTGGAATGGCGGCGGCTCGGTCGACTGGCGCCTCTTTGCG
>DATNKH010000019.1:0-3146 GCA_035603475.1 Thermoanaerobaculia bacterium | reverse complement strand
CTTCCCACAGGACCACCTGCCCCTCGGTTGCCGTAACGATCACGGAGCCGTCCGGGCTGAACCGCGCATCGTTCACGGCAGAGTCGTGGGCCAGCTGCAGCACCTGGCGAGGAAGCAGCTGCAGCGCCGCTCCCAGGGCCTCGCTGGCTTCGACCGAAGGAGCGCGGCGCATCGCTTCGACGGCGAGCAGGGCGGCGCGCTCCAGCTCCTCCGGCTGCTCCTCGAGAATCCTCTGCGATTCAGCAGCCAGGCGCTGCGCGAGAGCGCTCTCGCTGACGCTCCGCCAACGCTCCAGCTCGCGTTGCTCCAGCTCTTCGCTGGCGTGGATGAAGCTCGCCTCCGACGCCGAGAGGTCGCCGGCGCGGCGCTCCCGCCAAGCTCTCGCCTCGCCGAGTAGTGCCCTGGGCAGCAGCGCTCCGTCGTCGCACCCTGCCTCTTGCCAATCGGCGACGCGCGCGGCCAGCCGCTGCCGCCAGAGGAGGAACTGACGGTCCTCGTTCACCCAGCCGGCCAGCCGCTTCCAGCTGCGGATCAGCGCCTCGTGCGCGACCTGGGCGGTGGCGCGCCCGGTGGCGGCATCCCGGCCCGTGATCAGGAGATTGGCATCGGCGAGCCTCCTGATCACCTCCTTCTCCGGCGGCGAGAGATCGACGGTGTCGGCCGATCGGCGGGTGTCCTGCCCACCCTCCCCGGGCAGCGCCACGCGGACCAGCCGCGTGAGCAGCCTGGGGGCTATCTCCTGCTGCTCCGGGCTCAGGCGCGCGAACTCTGCATCGGCCCGCCGCGCGATGGCGCCGGTCAGTCGACCGATCTCCTCGTAGCCCTGGTGGGTGAGGAGGTTGCCCTTCCGCCGGGAGGCCTGCCACAGCTCGGTGAGCGCGAATTCGAGCAGCGGCAGGTTGCCAGGCTCATCGCCGGCGTCGTCCAGGAGGCTGCGTGTGAGGCCCTGCTCGAAGTCGAGCCCGACCAGCCTTGCCGGACGGACGATCGCGCGCTCGAGCTCATCGCGGCGCATGGGGCCGAGATTGATCACGCTGCGCTCCAGCAGGTCGCTCAATTCGCGGCTGGCCGCGATGACATGACCGTAGAAGTCCGCCCGCAGGGTCAGCAGCAAGGTGACGGGGGAGTCATCGGCGGCTGCCAGAAGCTCCTTGATGAACGGAGCCCTCTGCTCGTCTGCCGCCAGGGTGAACAGCTCCTCGAACTGGTCGACGATCAGCAGCAGCCGGTCCGTACCCTTCGACTCCTCGATCGCCAGCTTGACGACCGACGAGAGCCTGATCTTTCCTTCTGCCAGCTTGGTCCCCAGCGCCTGGGACTTCTCGAGCCGGACGACCTTGTCGTCCAGGCCCGGCTCGATCATGGGCAGCAGCGCCGAACCGAGATGATGAAAGGGCTGCTTGCCCGGCGTGAGCACCGCGCAGTCCCAGGTGGGCGCGGGAGGGCGCTGCCGGCGCAGCAGCGGCACCAGGCCAGCCTGCGCCGCGGAGGACTTGCCGCTGCCCGAGCTGCCGATCAGCGCCACCAGGTTACGGCTGAGGACGCTCTCTTGCAGGCGTTCGACGAACGCCTCACGCCCGACGAAGAACGCCGCGTCCTCTTCGCGGAACGGCCGCAAGCCGCGGTAAGGGCAGACAGAATCGGCGGGCAGGTGCGCCGTCTCTGGACGTGCCGTCGTGAGCGCGCGCTCGATGGCGTCGATGCCTTCGGGGCTGGCAGGGTCCGCGCGCAGGTCGATCCAGGTATTGAGGAACAGGAACGAAGGCGAGAGGTCCGCCTCCGGAAGGAGCAGGGGGATGACCGGGAATTCGCGGCCGGCCTGCTCCTCGTGGACTTGGCGATCGAGCGCGAAGCCGATCTCCCGTTTCTGCCAGCCGCCGATCTCTCGCCCCAGACAAACGGCGACGCCCCTGGCCGAAGACAGCGCCTCTTCGAGTGCCACGGGCCAAGGCCGGCCGGCAACCAGGTTCTCGATATCCAGGAAAACGGAGACGCCTCGCGCCGCGAGGAGCCTGCGAATGACGCCGACGGAATCCCGGTCGGCCCGGTGATAGCTGAGAAAGAGATCCGATCTCGACACCTGGCAATTCTAGCTGGATCGTGTCGCCCCTACCTGCTCTTGCCTGCGAGCGAGTTGGGCTCGGGACGAGGGGGGTGGGTCCGCGGCCCGGGGGGAGGTAGAATCGCCACGTGATCCCCAGACAGCTGCGGGAGCTGTGGGCCACTGCGTGGGAGGCTCCCGACTCCCAGACGCGCGACTACGGGCGCGAAGGCGAGATCGTCTTTGCGCGGATACGGCTGGTGATCGTCACGGTCATCGCCCTGATCCCGCTCAAGAGCGTCCTGATCGACCGGCGCAATCCCGACAACTGGGTGGGACTCGCCGTGGCGCTGGTCGCCGTGCTGCTCGGCACCGCGGTGCTGGGCGTGGCTCGCCGGCCGGCCCCGCCGCGCTGGCTCGGGCTGTCATCGAGCCTGCTGGACGTCAGCCTGGTGAGCGCCGTCAACGCCGGTTTCCTGGCCGCTGGCCATCCGCTCACCGCCACCAACAGCCAGGTCACCTACAGCATCTACTTCCTCTGCCTGACCGGCACCTGCCTGCGCCTCGACGCCCGCGTCTGCCTGGCCGCGGGCGCGGCGGCCATCCTCGAGTACAGCGCGCTGGTGGTGTGGGCCGCGGCGCACTGGGACCTCGCCGGGCCCGCCTTCGCCCGCGACCGCTACGGCGCCTTCAGCTGGGACAACCAGGCCGGCCGCCTGCTGCTGCTGGCCCTCGCGACCGCGCTCGCCTGGATCATCGTCTCGCAGGCGGACCGCTACTGGCGCGATTCGGTCTTCGACCGGCTCACCGGCCTGCCGAACCGGCGCTACATCGAGAGCCTGCTCGACAAGGCCATGGCGGCCGCGCGCCGCACCCGGCGGCCGCTGGTGCTCGCCCTCGCCGACCTCGACCATTTCAAGCAGATCAACGACCGTCATGGTCACGCCGCCGGCGACGAGGTGCTGTGCCACGCCGCCTCGACGCTGAGCCGGGCGTTCCGGCGCAGCGACGTCATCGCGCGTTACGGCGGCGAGGAGTTCGTGATCCTCTTCCCCGAAGCCGAGCCGGCCGCCGCGGCCGAGCGCCTCGAGCAGCTGCGTGCCGA
>DATNKH010000018.1:0-6355 GCA_035603475.1 Thermoanaerobaculia bacterium | reverse complement strand
CGCACGCGCGCCGGCGCGGCGAATTAACGACGATCGTCGGCCACCCGACCGCCGCCGTCCCCTAGTGTCCCGTTCGGTTAGTTCGCATACTACTCGCTTGCCCTCCGTGTCCCTGGGCGTTGCGACCTGCCGGGAGTGCCGCCAATGGTGGACTCGGCGGCCGCCTCCTCGACATAAGTTCGACTATGCCTCGTCGGCGACGCCTTGCCAGGAACGCGGATGGACGGCGCGATTAGCATGCGAACTAACCGAACGGGCCACTAGCCAGGAACTGCGGATGTTCCCAGTCCCAGAGTCTCTCCGGATGCTCGTCCACGTTGACGGGAGTGATGTTCCAGCGTGCCGTCGCGCTGTCGGCCGCGCCACGCGCGTTGATCGCCACGCTCGTCAGCAGCAGGGCAGAGCCGACGGCGATCTCGATCCGCCAGGTCCAGGAGCGGCCAACCTGCTCATGCGCCCGCCGCGAGAGTCGTGCCGCGATTGCCAGAATGGTGAGCAGCACCAGCCACGGGACCAGGCCAGCGGTGAAACGCGGACCGTAACAGTGGCCGCCCCACCAGGGTGAAAAGCCCGAGGCGACGACCAGGTGCGCCACCATGACGAACGCGCAGAGCGCCGCCAACCGCGGCGACGGCAGATCGCTGGCGTAACGCGCCGCCAGGTAGACGACGAAGAGGGTGATCGGCACGAAGGTCAACAGGCCGCGGGAGGGGCTGACGAGGTTGCCCAGCAACGCCCACCAGAACGAGCGGAAGTCGAGCCGATCGGCAAGGTAGTAGTGGGGGAGGAGCTGGCCGAACTGTGACCAGGAGTAGAAGACGAACGCCACCAGCCAGGCGCCTCCCGCGAGGAGATAGCGAACCAGCCCGGAACGGTGGAAAAGGATCACCCAGGCGGTGACCGCGACGACCGTGACACTGTTGGTGGGACGCACGAAGTAGCCCCAGGCGACCAGGGTGGCGAGCGCGACGACAGGTAGCCGAACGTGGCCGCCCTCCGCGGGGTAGTGGGTCAGTTTCCCGTCGCGGGAGACGGACCCACTACCCTCCGCGGCAAGCAACAGGTAGACGACCAGGCCGAGCAGGACGATGCCCCAGGTGTCCGACCACAGCCCCCGTGACGTCGTGCTCAAGACCTGGGTGCCGAAAGCGACACCGAGCGCGATCGCGAGACTCCACCCCGGGGAGAGCAGCAGCCGGCTGGAGAAGAACACCAGCGAGGAAAACGCGGCCATCAAGACCGCCGCCAAACTGGCTTGCACGAGCTTCTCACCGTGCAGGTCGTAAGTACCGTCGACGTGTGTCGCCGAGATGCCGGCGGCGTTCATCAGCGCGACGTACGGCAGCGACAGGATCGAACTACCCGGCGGGAAGTAGTAGTAGACGCGGCCCTCGACCAGCTCGAGCTGGTAAATGCCGTGCCAGCCAGCCCCCGATTGTCCGGCAATCTCGGCGAACGCCCGGGGGTCCAGGGCGAAGCTGCCGTGGTGCAGCAGCCGCTCGCTGAGCAGCATCGAGTACCGCGAATCTGCCACCTGGCGAACGTGGCAAGCGAGGAAGACCGCGAGGGTGAGGATGAAGACTGCCGACCCCGCGACCCGGTCACGAGTGCCCTTCATCTCCCGAGCCAGCTCCACCATCTGCACGACCGGTGGCCGGTCATGTCCCGGAGGCTGCGACGGCGAGGACGATGAGGGTGAGATCGTCCGCGAAGCCCTGGGTGTCCTGGTCCGGTGGAGCGGTGGCGGGCGGGTGCGGCAGCGACCAGGTCTCGAGCCGGGAGAGCAGGGCGCCGGCAAGGGCGTCGGCGGAGAGGTGGCCGTGGGCGGCCAGGAACGCCTGCAGCCGGTCGTCGCCGAAAAGCTCGCCGGACGGCGACATCGCCTCGGGGATGCCGTCGGAGAAGACCAGGAGCCGGTCGCCGGCCTCGAGCGTGGTGCGCGACTCGGCGTAGTCGCGGCGCGCGAGGCGCCCCAGGATCGGTCCGGCGGCCGCCAGCTCCTGCACCTCGCCGCGCCGGAGCAGCAGGGGCGGCGGGTGGCCGGCGTTCGCCCAGCGCAGAGATCCCGCGTCGACGTCCAGGCAGAGGTAGACCGCGGTGATGAACTGGCTCCGCAAGCGGCGATGGAAGATGTGGCTCATGCCGGTCAGCATCTTGCCGGGCGCGGCGGCGTCGGCTGCCTGCGCCGCGACGGCGATCTTGATCATCGACGCGACGAGAGCGGCGGGGACGCCGTGGCCGGAGACGTCGGCCACCAGCACGCCGAGGCCGTTGCCGGAGGTGGGCAGGAAGTCATAGAGATCGCCGGCGACCTCGGCGGCCGGGACGTAGCGCACGGCGACGTCGAGACCCGGCAGGCGGGGCAGCTCCGCCGGCAGCCAGGAGCTCTGGATGAGGCGCGCGGTGTCGAGCTCCTGCCGCAGCGCCGCCAGGCGCGACCGCCCCGCGAAGAACTGGCGCGCCACGATCGATCCCAGGCCGCCGACGAAGACCAGCAGTCCCAGGCCCTCGGCGAACTGCGGCCAGGGGAGCCCGAAGTCGCGGAGGTTCTCGCAGAGGATGAAGAAGGCGACGATGCGGAAGGCGGCGCGCAGCCGGCGGAGCTCCCAGCTCGGCGGCTCGCCGGGCCGCAGCAAGGCGAGGAGCACCATGCCGACGTTGAGCAGCGTGAGCCACGAGAAGAAGCGGTTCTGCGCCACGGCATCCGGCCGCCACGCCAGCAAGGCAAGTCCCGCGACGGCGCAGGCGAGGTCGACGGCGACCAGGCGGCGCAGGGCCGTGCGCCAGCGCGCCGGCGCGAGCCGCGACAGGAAGTCGAGGAAGGAAACCAGGATGCAGTAGCCGATCGCCTCGATGGCCAGCCGGCGCGGCACATCGGCGATGCCGAAGAGCACCCCGGCGGTGCGGAGGGAGACGAGCAGACGGATCCCGTAGAGCTCCGCCGTCACGCCGAACGACAGCAGGGCGCGGTCCCGCGGGCGGCGGGCCACGGCGAGCGCGATCGAAGCGGTCCCCACGGTCAGGGTGATCGCCGCCACGAAGAGCGGCACCAGGTCGCCCCGCAGCTGCGCGACAAGCTCGGGCGGGATCGGGGGGGCGGTTGTCATGCCGCTGCGATGGCGGCGAAAGTCGACCAGCGGCGCTGTCGGGTCATGGCTGCTCGGCCCGGACCTGGTGCTCGCGTTCGACGAGCAGAGCCGTCAACTGTCGCTGGACCCACTGGTCGAGCCGCAGGCTCAGGCTCGCCGTCACCTCGGGCGCGACGTCGTCCTCCCGGACGTCGAGGACATCCTGGCTCGAGAGCGCTTCGAGTCGGAAGCGGAACGGGTTGGCGTCATCGCTGGCGATGTTGACTCTGAACATGGTCGCCGGGCTTACCCTGAGATCGAGCGCCGGCGTCGCAGTCACCCAGCGAGACTGAACCTCGCCAAGAAGACGCCGGGAGAGGTTCTGCAATCGCGCCTCCGACGGCGAAGCCAGCGCGGCGAAGCTCTCGGCGACCTCGTCCGGCAGCGGTCCCGCCGCGGTGCGCAAGGTCTCTTCGACGAGCTGCATGGTGTCGATCCCGCGGTTTGCGACGAAAGCGAGCCACGGCGTGGAATCTCCTTCATCGGCCTTGGCAAGGGCAGCGAAGTACATGGCGCGCTGGTTGGCGTAGATGACCAGCGGGATCGAGAGACTCTCATACAGGTACACCGATCCTAGTGCGCGTGCGACCCTGCCGTTGCCATCCGCGAACGGGTGCACCGCGGTCAAGGCATAGTGAGCGTAGGCTGCTTGCTCGACCGGGTGGGCATCCTCGAAGGCCGAGGTGCGAAGCTGCTCGAAGAGGCGGCGCATCTCCGGCGGGACGTCCGCGACCGGCGCGTAGGCATGGTAGGAACCGTCGGCCAGCCGAACGTGATTCGGGGACTCTTTGTAGCGGCCTTTCTGTAAGGTCTGCTCCTGCCACCCCAGCTCGGTGAGAACGCGGTACGTCTCCTGCGGAGCGCAGATCTGCTCGTGCAGCGACCTCAGCCATGCTTCGCTCAACGGCGTCTTCCCCGTGACCGCATCGATCGCCAGCTCGTATCCCGCGAGCTGGGCCTCGAACAGCTCGCGGACTCCCTCGCCGCGCTCGCCGAGGGCATGCTCCCAGGCCAGGGTCTGGAGAGCCACACTCATGGTGAAGCCACGGTCCACCTGGTACAGTCCCTCGATCGCCCCGGTATCGATGGCAGCGGCGCGCATGGCTACGTTCACGGCCCGCGCGAGCTGGTCTGCTGTCGCCCTGCCCTTCTGATCGTTCAGCTCGGCGGAGAAGCGCGCCCACAGGTCAAGCTGGACGGGGCCGAGGCGAGGCCAGCTCGAGAAATCCGGGAAGGGCCGGTAGAGGGCGTCGACCGCGGCCACATCGTCCCGCTGTCGCGGCGCGCTCTGCTGCTCGGTCATGGCCGTGAGTCTATGCCTTTCGCCGCGCACCCGCGACGTGGGAGGCGGTTCCTTCGTGGGTCATGCAACGGCTTGGCCCGGGGGCCGGCGCCGCGCCGGCGCAGGTCAGCGCAGGTCGGAGGGGAGGCGCGGGGAGGAGATGAGGCGGGCGAACTCGCGCCAGCGCTGCTCGGGGTGGCCGGCGGTGCCGCCGCGGGCTTCGATGTAGCGGCGCACGAGGTCCTGGCCGTAGTTGTAATTGATCACGTAGCTGCGGTAGGCGTCGATGAAGCGCAGGCGCTGCGCCGCGCGCTCGGGCGACATCAGGGCGTAGCGCACCAGCCAGGCTTGCGCCGCGTCGCGGGTGAGCTTGCCGTCGAGGTAGCCGCGCGCCGCCTCGTTGCCGGCGTAGCCCAGGTCGCGCAGCAGCTCCTGCAGCCGGTCGTACCGGGCCGCGCCGCGGGGGTCGAGGCCGGCCAGGGGATAGAGGACCTGGCGCTCGAAGATCACCCGCGCGGGGCCGGGAAAGACCACCTCGACGCCGAAGTTGGCGGTGCCCTCGGCGATCAGGGATTGGGGACTGAACAGCGGGTAGACGGTGAGCTCGACCCAGCCGCGGTCGCGCACCAGGTGCTGCTCGAGCAGCGCGTTGTAGACGTGGTGGCCCGGGTAGCCCTCGTGGCCGGCGAGATCGAGCGCGCGGTCGATGTAGATGGGCAGGTCGGTGTTGACCTGGATCAGGCTGCGGAAGCCGCCCTGGTACCAGTTGTAGCCGCTCCACGGCTTGTCCTTGACGTAGGCGACCGTGAAGCTCTCGCCGGCAGGCAGCGCGACGTGGGCGGCGGTGCGCCGCCGGCACTCGGCGATGGCCGCGGCGAAGACGCCGTCGACGCGGTCGGGCGGGATCACGAAGCGGCGGCGGTACTTCTCGATGCGGGCGGGAAGCGGGCCTTTGCCGGGGACGATGCGGTCGATGCGGTCGAGGATGGCCTGGAAGTGGGCGGCGTCGTAGACCGGAGCGACGGCATCGTAGAGCGCTCGCGACTCCTCGTCGAACGTCCGGCGCAGCCCGCCGAGGGCCTCGACGTGCGCCGCCATGGCGCTCAGCTGGCGCTCGAGGTAGCGGCGGCGCAGCCGCGGCAGCTCGTCCGCGGAGTCCGCCGTGGGCTCCGGCTCGGGCAATGCCGGGAGAGTCGCGAGGGCCGCGAGCAGGCGACGCGCCTCGGCAAGCAGCTCGGGCAGCGGCCGCTTGCCGGCGGCCTCCGCCGCCTGCTTCCACTCGGCCGGGCCGTAGAAGGCATCGACGTAGTTCGCATCGTGCTGGCCGACGGCCAGCACCAGCTTGACGTAGGACTCGGCGATGCGGTTCATCGGCGCGGGGTCTTCGGCGGCCGGGCCGGGCGGGGTGGAGCCTGCCATGGAGATCGCAAGGGTGCAGGCGACGGCTGCGACCAGCGGCACCGCAGGGATCGCCGGCAGTGGTCTCGAGCGTGCGTGCATGGATGGCTTCGGGGGCTCCGGCGACCTCCGGGCGTCGCCCCGGACCGTCAGCAGGCTATTCTCCGGGCTCGAGATCGACAGGTTTGTCGAAAAGTTCCGGATAGGGAAACGCGCCCTCGGAGACCTGGTCGGCCCTGAGGAACCGGAAGCGGCGCTGGAGATCCGGCAAGACCGCTTTCACGGCTGCCAGGTCCGTAGCGCTCAAGTGCTTCCCGAGCTCCAGCAGGATCGGATCGAGCGATGGCCGGTAGGCATGCAGCAAGGTGGCCACGTCGTTCTCGTAGAGGCCGACGCGTACGAAGTCGCCCTCCCGATAGAGCGACGGCAGGGAGTAGAGCTTCAGCACGAGCAGACCCTCGACCGTGGCACAGGGAATCGGCCGGTCATCGACGTGCTCGATCGAGGTGTAATGACGCAGCACCTTGGCGAAGAGAGGATCGGTCGT
>DATNKH010000017.1:0-3321 GCA_035603475.1 Thermoanaerobaculia bacterium | reverse complement strand
CGTCCAGCCCAGCCTCGCGGGTCCGCGGCGGCCGCAGGACCGGGTCCCGCTCGCCGAGGTCAAGAGCTCCTTTCTTCGCGAGCTGGGCGCCATGCTGGCGGCGCCCGGCCGGTCCCGCGACGCTGCCGCCGGCGCCGGCGGGGCCGGCGGCGATCGAACCCCGCGGGTGACGGCGATGGTCAACGAGGGGGGCGGCGGAGCCGCGGTCGGCGCGGCCCAGCCTGTCGCCGCCTCGGCCGTCGCGCCGCATCCCGGGCACGGGGACGGCGCCGAGGCGACGCTCGGCGGCCAGAGCTTCACCCTGCACCACGGGTCGGTGGTGATCGCCGCCATCACCAGCTGCACCAACACCTCCAACCCCTCGGTCATGGTGGCCGCCGGCCTGCTGGCGAAGAAGGCGGTCGAGCGCGGCCTCGCCACCCGGCCCTGGGTCAAGACCAGCCTGGCGCCCGGGTCGAAAGTGGTCACCGAGTACCTGCGCGAGGCGGGGCTCACGCCCTACCTCGAGCGGTTGGGCTTCCACCTGGTGGGTTACGGCTGCACCACCTGCATCGGCAACAGCGGGCCGCTGCCGCCGCCGATCTCGGAAGCGATCGACGCCGCCGGCCTGGTGGCGGTCGCGGTGCTGTCCGGCAACCGCAACTTCGAGGGGCGGATCAACTCCGACGTGCGGGCCAACTATCTCGCCTCGCCGCCGCTGGTCGTGGCCTACGCCCTCGCCGGCCGGATCGACGTCGACCTCGCCGCCGAGCCCCTCGGCACCGGCAAGGACGGCCAGCCGGTCTTCCTCAGGGACGTCTGGCCGAGCCGCCGGGAGATCGCCGCGACGGTGCTGTCGTCGCTGCGCTCCGAGATGTTCAACCGCGAGTATGCCGACGTCTTCGCCGGCGACGAGCGCTGGAACGGCCTCGAGGTGCCGCAGGGCGACACCTACGCCTGGGAGGAGAGCTCCACCTACGTGCGCCTGCCGCCTTACTTCGCCGACATGCCGGCCGAGCCGCCGGCGGTCGAGGACATCCGCGGCGCGCGGGTGCTCGGGGTGTTCGGCGACAGCATCACGACCGATCACATCTCGCCGGCAGGCTCGATCAAGGCCGCGAGCCCGGCCGGCAAGTACCTGGTCGAGCATGGCGTGTCGCCGCGGGACTTCAACTCCTACGGCTCGCGCCGCGGCAATCACGAGGTGATGATGCGCGGCACCTTCGCCAACGTGCGCATTCGCAACCGCATGGTCCCCGAGATCGAGGGCGGCTTCACCCTCCACCTGCCGTCGGGCGAGCCGCTGCCGATCTACGACGCGGCGATGCGCTACCAGCAGGAAGGCGTGCCGACGGTGGTCTTCGCCGGCAAGGAGTACGGCACCGGCTCGTCGCGCGATTGGGCCGCCAAGGGACCGCGCCTGCTGGGCGTGCGCGCGGTCATCGCCGAGAGCTTCGAGCGCATCCACCGCAGCAACCTGGTCGGCATGGGGGTGGTGCCGCTCGAGCTGCTCGACGGCGCCACCGTGCAGAGCCTCGGCATCACCGGCCGCGAGGTGATCGAGATCGAGGGCTTGGCGCGGGGCCTGGCGCAGGGCACGGCGGCGGGCGCCGGCGCCGGCTGGCAGGGTGAGCGGGAGGTGACCGTCCGTGCACTCCCGGACGTCGATCCTCGCAGCGGCGACCGCGGCGGCGGCGACCCCGGCACCCCCGGAGGCCCTCGCGCCAAGCCGCTCGAGTTCCGTGTGCGGGTTCGCCTCGACACACCCCAGGAGGTGCAGTACTACCGCCACGGCGGCATCCTGCACTACGTGTTGCGCCAGCTCCTGAAGCGAGACTGAAATAACTTGGCAGGCCCTTTGCTCTGGTCAGGGGGAGACGCGCCGCGGGCCGCGGCTCCGCCTGTCGCCAGTCGCGGCACCCCAGCTGGGAGGCGTGTCGTCTCGAAAGGAGACCCTGATGGATTTCAGGCCACGATATCTCCTCCGCATCCTGCTGCCGGCGGCGCTGGTCCTGGGCGTGCTGGCGGTGGCGGCGTCGGCCCTGGCGCAACCGCGCGGCGACACCAGCATGGCGCACATCGACGGCTACGTCTCGGTCAGCCCGGACAGCCACTGCGTGGTGGTCAAGCAGCATGACGGCTCGCTGTACACGCTGGTGGGCCGCTGGCACGGCCTGGTCGGCAACGACCACGTCCGCCTCGAAGGCCGCTTCGTCCCCGAGACCCGCTGCGGCGGCCAGGGCGGCTTCGAGGTGACCGAGGTCCAGTCCATCTGGGCCGACGACCATCACCGCTCGACGTACTACGACCATCTCAAGGACGGCGCCTTCCGCGACTGGCTCCCGCGCAACCGTCCCCGGGAGTGGGAGCACGAGCGGGAGAGAGAGCGCCGCGAGCCGCCGCGCTGACTCCCGATCGGTCAAGGGCTTACATCTTCCACCGCGTTTCTCCGAGGAACCTGGCAAGCTGCTTGCTCTTATCAAGAGCAAGGGCGTGCGCCCTGCCAGGCGCGCACCTCCGATCCCCGCACTCTGATACCGTTGCGGCATGACGTCAGCCGCCGCCACCACGGCGCCGCCCGCCGGCGCAGTCACCACCGTCCGCATCGCCCATAGCCCCGACTCCGACGACGCGTTCATGTTCTATGCCCTGACGCAGGGGCAGCTCGACACCTCCGGGCTGGTCGTCGAGCACGTGCTGCGCGACATCGAGACCCTCAACCAGGCCGCTTTCGCCGGCACCTACGAGATCACCGCGCTCTCCTTCCACGCCTATGCCCACCTCGCCGACCGCTACCAGCTGATGCCGTCGGGCGCCAGCTTCGGCGACGGCTACGGGCCGATCGTGGTCTGCCGCCAGGCCCTCACCCGCGAGGACCTGGCGGGTCGGGTGGTCGCGATCCCCGGCCAGCTCACCACCGCGCACCTGGCGCTGCGGCTCTGGCAGCCGGCGGTCGAGGTGCGCGTCGTCGCGTTCGACCGCATCCTCGAGGTGGTGGCCGCGGGCGAGGCGGAGGCGGGAGTGGTGATCCACGAGGGCCAGCTCACCTATGCCGACCAGGGGCTGCGGGCCGCGGTCGACCTCGGCGCCTGGTGGAAAGGGGAGACCGGCCTGCCCCTGCCGCTCGGCGGCAACGGCGTCCGGCGCGACGTCGCGGAGCCGCTGAAGCAGCGACTCTGCCGGCTGCTCTCGGCGAGCATCGCCTACGGCCTCGAGCACCGGCGCGAGGCCCTCTCCTACGCGACGCGCTACGCCCGGGGCCTGGAAGACGATCCGGTGCGCTCCGACCGCTTCGTCGACATGTACGTCAACGACTGGACCCGTGACTACGGCGAGGCGGGG
>DATNKH010000016.1:0-14953 GCA_035603475.1 Thermoanaerobaculia bacterium | reverse complement strand
CCTGCTCGCCTTCCTGGAGATGGTCACCGAGGCCCACGCTCGGGATGCTATGACAATGGTGGCCCCATTTCCATGGCGGTAGCGGGTCGGCGGGTCGGTGGGTCCGTTTCCCTCGGCCCTTCCTCCCCCTTTGCCTCCTTTGGGCGAGGGGCGCAAGCGCCAAGGGCGAGGACCGAGCACTTTGGCCCCTCGCCCAAAGGAGGCACAGGGGGAGGAAGGGCCGAGGGAAACGGACACACTACCTCTATGGCGGGGGCCGCGCCATTGCAATAGAATCTCGATACCTTGAGTCCCGCTGCCACACGCCTTCTCGTCGTCTCCAACCGGCTGCCGACCGTCCTCGAGAGGAAAGATTCCGGCTGGATCCTGAAGCCGGGTTCCGGCGGCCTGGTGAGCGCCCTCGCGCCGGTGCTGTCGCACCGCGGCGGCGTCTGGATCGGCTGGCCGGGCCTCGCCCTCGAGCGGGGCGGCGCCTGGGAGGCGCTGATCTCGGAGGGCTTCCGCGAGCGCGGCTACGACCTGCTGCCGGTGCTGCTCAACGAGGACGAGGTCAAGGGTTTCTACGAGGGGTTCTCGAACGCCATCCTGTGGCCGCTGTTCCACGACCTGACCGGCCGCTGCGACTTCCAGCCGTCGTACTGGTACACCTACCTCGAGGTCAACCGCAAGTTCGCCGACGCCGTGGTCGAGAACAGCCGTACCGGCGACTTCGTCTGGGTGCAGGATTACCAGCTGATCCACGTCGCCGAGTTCGTGCGCGAGCGCTCCTCGGCGCGCATCGGGTTCTTCCTCCACATCCCGTTCCCGCCGCTCGACATCTTCATGAAGCTGCCGTGGCGGGGCCAGCTCCTGAACGCCTTCCTGTCCTACGACCTGCTCGGCTTCCAGACCCAGCGCGACCGCCGCAACTTCCTCTCCTGCGTCGAGTATCTCCTCGACAAGCTGGAGATCCGCAAGGCCAAGGACCCCAGCCTGATGGAGGTGCGCACCCAGAAGCGGTCGGTGCGCGTCGGCACTTTCCCGATCGGCATCGACTACGTAGCCTTCTCCGAGACCGCCCGCTCGGACGAGGTCGAGCTGCGGGTCGGCGAGCTGCGGCGGCGCATCGGCCCTTACGAGCTGGTCCTCGGCGTCGACCGCCTCGATTACACCAAGGGGCTGCCCGAGCGGCTGCAGGCGTTCCGTAACGCCCTGCAGCGCTTCCCGGAGCTGCGCGAGCGGGCGATGCTGATGCAGATCGTGGTGCCCAGCCGCGAGGCGGTGGCCGACTACCTGGCGCTCAAGGGCGAGATCGAGCAATTGGTCGGCGAGATCAACGGCGAGTTCTCGACCCCCGGCTGGGTGCCGGTGCATTACCACTACCGCAGCCTGCTGCGCCGCGACCTGGTGGCGCTCTACCGCATGGCGCGCGCCTGCTTCGTGACCTCGCTCAAGGACGGCATGAACCTGGTCGCGAAGGAGTTCGTCGCCTGCCAGGTGGACGGCCTCGGCGCGCTCGTGCTCTCGGAGTTCGCCGGCGCCGCCGCCCAGCTCAAGAACGGCGCGCTGCTGGTCAACCCGCACGACATCGAAGGCATGGCGGACGCCCTCAAATCGGCTTTCGAGATGCCACCCGCCGAGCGCCTGCGCCGCATGCACGCCATGCAGGAGCTGCTGCGCAAGGAGGACATCTTCTGGTGGGTGGACCGCTACCTGAAGGCCGCCCTGGGCTCCGTGCCGGACGACTTCCGCACCCCCAAGGAGATCCTGCCGCCGGCCGACGCCGAGAGCTGGGTGGAGGTCTAGTTTGCCCGCTCTGGTCCTCCTGGTCCCTTCGCACGCCACTCGCCGGGGCCGCTGAGGAGTGGATCGGCCCTCGGCGCTCGAGCGCTGGCCCGAGATCGCCGGCCGCCTGGCCGGCCGGCGCCTGGCGCTGTTCCTCGACTACGACGGCACGCTGTCGCCGATCGTCCAGCGGCCGGAGCTGGCGCTGCTGCCGGAAGCGGCGCGCGCGGTGCTGCGGCGCCTGGCCGCGCGGATGCCGGTGGCGATCCTCTCGGGCCGCCTGCGCGAGGACGTCGCCGCGCTGGTCGGCCTGCCGCAGCTGATCTATGCCGGCAGCCACGGCTTCGACATCGCCGGGCCGCCGCCGGCTAGCGGCGGGGCAGCCACGGGGGAATCGCCGCCGGCGCCCCTGATCCGCCACGAGGTCGGCCAGGGCGTGCCCGCCCGCCTGGCGCGCGTCGCCGAGCGCTTGCGGCGAGAGCTGGCCGGCATCGACGGCGTGCTGGTCGAAGACAAGCGCTTCGCGGTCGCCGTGCACTACCGCCTGGTGGACGCCCGCGACCTGCCGCGGGTCGAGGCGGCGGTGGATCGGGCCGCGGCCGGCCCGGCCGATCCGGAAGACGGCGGCGGGCGCCTGCGCAAGACCGGTGGCAAGAAGGTCTGGGAGCTGCGCCCGGACCTCGATTGGGACAAGGGCAGGGCGCTGCTCTGGCTGCTCGGCCGGCTCGGGCTCGACCCCCCGGACGCCGCGCCGATCTTCGTCGGCGACGACGTCACCGACGAGGACGCCTTCACCGCCGTGGCGAGCCGCGGCGGCATCGGCATCCTGGTGGCCGACGAGCCGCGAGCCACCGCCGCCGCCTACCGCTTGCGCGACCCCGCGGAGGCGCTCGATTGGCTGGCGCGGCTGGCGGAGCTGGCCCTCGCGCCTCCGGAGACCAACGGGGTGGCGGCCTGGTGCTAGCTAGGCTCCTTCCACCCTGAGGTTTCCTGGCAAGCTGAAGGCAGCACGCGGAGGATCCGAGCGCGTGGAAGACCTGCATCTTGAAGTAGTTCTCGAGGCCCCGCAACCCGAGCCGGTGGCGCCCCCGCCGCTGCCTGACGACGCGCCGCTGACAGGCGAGTGGCGGCCGGGAGAGATCCAGATCCTGGGGCCGCTCGCGGTCCCCGGGCACGCGCCGCGGCTGGTGCGGGTCTACCTGCCCTCGACCTTCACGCCGGACGCGCCGCGCTTCGCGCTCTACATGTTCGACGGCCAGAACGTCTTCGACGACCACCCCTCGTTCGCCGGCGGCTGGCACCTGCACCTGGCCGTCGAGAAGCTGGCGCGCGGCAAGCGGCCGGCCCCGATCGTCGTCGCCATCGACCATGGCGGCTCGAAGCGCATCGACGAGCTGTCGCCCTTCGAGATGCCGGGCGGCGCCGGCGGCCTCGACGGCCTGCTCGACTGGATCGTGGACAGCCTGACGCCGCGCCTCGCCGCCGAGCTGCCGCTGATCCCGGGCCCGGTCGGCGCCGTCGTCGGCGGCTCCTCGATGGGCGGCCTGGCCGCGCTCTACGCCCACTTCCGGAAGCCCCGCGCCTTCGGCGGCGCGCTGGTGATGTCGCCGTCGTTCTGGGTCCAGGACGGCGAGATCCTGCGCTGGGTGCCGGCGCAGCCAACCCCGGAGCTGTCGCGCATCTACCTCGACTGCGGCGTGCGCGAGGGGCGCGGCACCCTGTTGCCGCAGGTCGCCGCGATGGCCGCCCACCTCGCCTCGCGCGGCTACGACCCCGACCACCTGCTGTTCCGCCCCGACCCGCGCGGCTCCCACTCCGAGGCCAGCTGGCGAAGGCGGCTGCCGAGGGCCCTGCACTTCTTCTATCGGAACCCGACCCGTCAAGGGCCGGGATATCGCAACCCGACGCGTTAGGCGTCGGGGTATCGCAACCCGCGGCGTTAGAATCCGCTTCTCTTCCCTGCCCCGACCGTCTTCCACTGCTCGAAGGTGGCAACGGGAACCGCCCGGTCATCGAGGCGCACGCCCAAGCTTCTCTCGAGTAGAGGCGCTACGGTCAACTCGATCGGTTTGCCGTTGCGAAGGACTATCATCGCCGCTGACTTGGAGCTGAGCCGCTTCCGTTCAGCACGGAACGCCTCCGTCGCAGCGCGAAAAATCGCGTCGGGTGCGGTGCCCTTCGACCGCTCGGCGGCCAAGGTCTTGGTGAACCACCAGTTCCCATACCGCCACAGGACGTCGCCTGCATGAACGCCGGCCTTGTCGGCGGGCTGATTCTTGCCGGTGACCTCCGCAATGAAGAGGATGGAGACGAGGGTATCAGGACCCAGGGAGCGTAGCTCGCGGTTCTCTGCATCGTAGTACCGCGCCGTACTCTTGGTCTTGGGGCCCCCCGGGCTGTGTGTCTCCCGATGATAACCCGAGGGCCCGGCAACCGGGGAGCCGTCCGGTCCGAACCAAGCCGCGGCCAGCAGCGTGCCGTCGTCGCCCCATTGGCGGCGTGCTTCGGCAAAACCTTCTGGGCCCGTGATCAGCGCGCTGTCGGGGCCATGGTACGACTCGGTCGTGTTTCCGCGCTTCCGCGAATCGGTCTTCCTGATCGCAAAACCCATGAGCGGGTCGAAGACTGGTTTGCCGTCCGGTCCAAACAAGAGTAACTCAACACGACCATCGCCAGCATAGGTCACCGTGCCCTTGGCAAAACCATTCGGGCCCGTGACCAGGTGATTGGCCGTATCGTAATAGGATTGTTCCGTCCAATGGTTGTCCCTGTCGAAGACTTTTACTCTGGTGGCGATGCCTAGCGCGCGGTCCAAGTTCGGGCCGCCGTCGGCACGTAGTCGGGTGACCTTGGTCTCGCGTCCGCGTTCATCGAACTCCCGGAGGACGAGGTGATCACCGTCTTCGTCATTTACAGGTTTACGGTTCAGACCAAAGACTTGCCATTTGGTTTGCTGACGCTTGTCGTTATAGCTGGAAAGCGTTTCGTGGATGCCAGCCTTATCCACCATGGGTCGGTTGTTGGCGTCGAAACGGGCCACTCCCGTGAGCAGCAGGTGCCGGTCGTAACTATAACTGATGTAGTGCACGCCGTCCGGTCCGATGGTTGGGCGCCCGTCCTTGTCGTACCAGCGGCTGCCGAGTCTCGCGCCGTAGTCATCATAATTCGATTCCATCCGGTGAAAACCCTGGGCGTTGTCGACAGGCTGGCGCCCAGCGTCGAAATACTCTGTGAGGACAGGATTCCTGAAGCGATCGAAGCTCTCGACGACGCGTTGGGCGCCATGAATCGCGTCGGCCACCGGATGGCCAGCCACGTCGAAATAGGTCTGCACTACCAAGTTGCCCGCCTTGTCGTACTCGTTACGGCGGAGGTGGTAGCCGTCGTCGCGGATGGTGACCGGCTTGCCGCCGCTGTCGAAGAACCGCTCCTCGGTGGGTTGCCCGAAGGCATCGTTGACCCTCTCCCAGCGGTGGACGCCAGCGCTCCCCGTGCTGGCCGCCTTGCCTGCTCCATCGAAATAGCTGGTCGCGGAGACGAAGCCGCTCTTGTCATACTCGAGCCGATAGCCATGCCAAGCATCCGGTCCCGTCACAGGCTTTCCGCCCCGATCGAAGTATGCAATCGTCACGATGCGATTCTGCGGATCGAACGTCACCCGCTGCTCATGAGCAAGAAAAGCGAAGAGTTTAGGCCCTCCCACCGTGGGTGCGTCCGCCGAGTCGTAGAGCTTCGTGCTGACGATATTCCCGCGCTTATCGAACTCCCAGACGACCCGGTGTGCGCCAGCCTGGTCGGTATCGATAGTCGGCTCCGACAGGCCGAAAAACCGTCGCTCGATCTCCCGGCCCCATTCGTCGTAGTGCGCGATCCACCGGTAGAAATCACCCTTGACCAGGGTCGGCCTCCCCTGCGCATCGAAGGCCCGCGCTTCGACGAGGTTGTCGTCCTGGTCGTACCTGAGCTCCTCGCCAGCATTGCCGACCTTGTCGTTCATCGGCCTGCCGACTTCGTTCAGCGACGTGATCCGAACCAGGCGCCCTGCCTTGTCATATTCCGAGAGTTGGCCATAAGCGTCGTCCTTGCCCGGCATGCGGCGCCCTGCACGGTCCGCGTAGAGCCGCTTGACTTCGAAACCGCGCTCGTCATATTCGAACTCGACAAACTCCGCCTGGCTGTGTCCCTAAGGTTGGGGGAAACCGTCTGGCCCCAGAAAAATGGCGGTCGTGGTCTTACGATGGCTGCTCGTGGGCTCCATCTTCGGGGAGTAGACAAGCCCCCAAGTCATCTGACCGAACCGATTCCGCGCGACCTCATAGACGACGCGCCCCTGCAGGTCATAAACAAACTCGTAGCGGGATTCCTTCTCCCGCCCGCTCGCGACCGCGTCGGGGTCGGCCAGATAGTTTGTGATGGTGTGATTAGGCGTGAGCCGACGGTTGGCGTCGATCACCTCGGCCATCTGCACAGGACCGAACCAGCCGCGGCGGGTCAGTCGCAGTGTCCATGAGCGGTGAGCGACCGCCGAACCTGGAAGCGGCCCCAGCGGGTAGATCGCCCCCCACTTCTTCGTGAAGTCCCTGCAGTAGGAGTAGTAGGGTCTCACCCAGCCGAAATAGTAGAGGCCGATGACAGCGAGCAGAAGACCTGCGACCACGGCCACCGCCGCAGCGCGCTGACGCGTGTGACGTAGCTTCGCCCGGTACTCCGCTTCCCGCTTCCGGTTCGCTTCGCGTTCGGCCTCGGCCCATCGCTGGCCACGACTCTTCTGGGCAATGCGGGTAAGCAGGTCGTGTGAAAGCTCCACGTGAGTCGTGCCGAGTCGGTCCTCGAAGCGCAAGAGGCGGCGATCCACCAGCTTGTCGAGATCGGCGGCGGGAATGCCCTCCCGCTTCACCTCAGCCAAGGGCACGCTGCCGCGGAAGCCCGAGGCGGTGAGCAGGCGGTCCTCGACGAACAGACGCGTCTTCGGGTCCAGCTCCTTGAAACTGCGTTCGTACATGGCGTCGAGGATGTTGCCCTGTTCCGTCGCCACCAGGTCAGAACCGATCTCATTCCTGCCGAGCTCCGTCATGCGTTGGAACAGCTCGTGGCACATCACGCTGAGATATGCGGGCTCGACCTCTGTGCCGGGTGCATAAGCCAATGCGGACTGTTCTCGCGATCCGCTCTCGCCGACGACCGCAGTGACGATCTCCCGTGCGACGGCTTCCGACACCCACTCGCCGCCCGCTCTCCGGACGACCTCGACGCCACGCGCGCCGTCCAAAGGCGCCAGCACGAAACGGTTGCGCATCACCGCCGGCATGGTCTCCCGCAGAAGGTCGAGCTTCGGCACGAAATCTTCGCGTAAAGACAAGACCACGCGGTAGCTCTGCGTCTGCGTGTCGAACGCCAGACGCTCACCGGTTGCCTCGATGCGGCGTTCGACGCCCCGGGGCATCCGGTTCTCGGCGAGATCGGCAAGCTCCTCGCGGAACTCCGCCGTGTGCCGGCCATCCCGGCCAAGAGTGAATACCTCTTCGAACTGGTCGAGAATGAGCACCGGGAAGACGGGATCGTTGCGTTGACCCCAGAACTGGTGCCCATGGAAGAACTCCCAGAGGGTGTCCTGCCGGTCTCCCGGCCACGATGCCGAGACGGACTGGTCCGTTCGTTCCGCGTCGACGCCAGCCGCGGCGGCGCCGGCGAGGACTGCGTCGATGATCTGCCGGGTGGGAGGCGGGGCGGATGCCTCGTAGGTCAGGCGGACGATCACCGGGAGGAACCCTTCTTCGCGGAGGCGGGGGATCGCACCGGCACGCAGTAGCGATGTCTTGCCCAACCCGGACCGTGCGAACAGGACGCTAAGCGTGTCGCGCCTGATGAGCCTCAGTAACTCTTCCGTTTCCTGGCCGCGGCCGAAGAAGATGTCGTGGTCCTGCTCGGTGTAGAAGTGCAGACCTTTCCATGGGTTGGTATCCCGCGGCGGCGGCCCTGGCGACGCGGCTGATGGGACCGCCGAGGTGGTTGCGACGCTCATCGCCTCGCTCCTGGCGGGTTGCTGCGGAAACGCCGAATACCTCGATTAAGGCGATCGATGAGCTCCTGCGGCACCTTGCCGTCGCGCAGGCCAGTCCACTGTAGATCATTGCGGAACGGGCGGTCGATGAAGTCCGCGCCCGGTGGCGTGTCATCCACCACCACCGGCTGGAGGAAATTATGATCTTTGGGTCGCTCCAGGTTCTCGTCCTCGGCCCACTTCCACTCCTTCAAGACGAATCGCCCCAGGCGGTCCGAGCTCTCGAGGTCCAGAGCGCGCGAGATGATCGCCAGGAAGAACGACGCCCTGCGGATGTTGTCGCGGATCACGTACTGGAACTCGGCGCCCGGTTCCAGCCCGCTGTCGTCCATCCAGCTATCGATCTGCGCCGCTTCGAGCTGCGCTCTGATGGCGGCCGCCGCCGCCCGGTCCTCTCGCGCGTAGCTTATGAACACGGCGCCGTGCTTGCTCTCGCCGCGTGTCGTCTCGGGCCCGGGACCGGCCGCTGACCTGGCTTCGGATGACTGTCGTGCCTGCCATCGCCGGTGCAACTCCGCGACGAAGTCTACCGGCGACTGTGGCGGCAGCAGGTGGGCGTTGCGGCGCTCCAGGTAATCGTGCAACCCGCTCAGGTGGCATCCGCTCACGTACCACACCGCGACCTGCGCATCGGCCCTACGCGTCAGCGCGTGGATGAAGAAGCGCTCCAGCCAGTCTGGGAAGTCGCAGCCGAGCAGCAGGATCGTCTTGCCGCGGAGGAAGTCGTACAGACGCTTCGGCGCATACTCCTGATCGATCAAGGCCCAACTGAACTCGATCAACATGTCCTCGGTGACGGCGAACTTGCCGGGGTCGTAGCACGTCGCGCCGAAGAGATGAAAGACCGTCGGCCGTCCACGCGGCACGAAGTCCTTGGGCAAGTCGTTGCTGACCGCGTTGCCGCTCCGAGTGAAGACGACCTGCAGCGGCGCCTCCAGCGGCCCTCTGCCTTCCGTGATCGCGGCCTCCATGAGGTGATCGATGGTCGTGGTGACGATGACAGGGAAATCGCGGATGGCGGCAAGTTGGCGCAGGGCTTCGGGCAGGGGCCAGCGCTGACCGCGGATGACGCGGTCCATGTCGTACTCGAGGTCGCCGGGTTGCATCTTGGAAGACATGCTCAACTGGTTGGCGACCCTATAGAGCAGCGGCGTATCCTCTTGACCTTGCTTCACCGCGAGGTCCCGCTGTTGCGCCAGGGCCCGTCCCCAGAGATCGTAGAGCCGCGCCGCTGGCTGTGCTTCCCAGGGGACGCAGAGCAACTCAGGGCCGATCACCGGGACCACCAGCCCGTCGGCCATCAGTGCGAGCAACTTGTCCCAGTCGCGTTCCGTCAACGGGGAGGGCGCCGGGGAGGCCGCGGGCAAGAGAGGGGAGCCTGAAGTGGACAGAGTCTCGTCGATTCCGATGTCACTCATGACGCGTTCCCTCGGAGCAACGAAGGCACCGCCTGCGGACGCGGTGCCAAGTCTCCTTCCCGTTCGCTCGGGCTTTTGCGGATCCATGTTATTGTAGCGTAGGATCAACAGCTTGTCAAGCTGAGGACTTCCGGAACGCTGCCGGACGAGGCTCCTTCCTTCGTCCGTCGAGCTGTGTCAAGTCAAGGCCGGTAGCCGGGAGTGGGAGCAGGGCCCCCGCGACCATCAGGTGCCCGGCGCGTGCAGCGCGACGCTCGAGCCGACCCAGGTGCGGTCCTTGTTGAAGTCGACTCCGACCATCTTGCCCTTGGTCATGCGCACGAGGTTGTTGATCAGGACCGGCTGGTCGCGCCAGACGAACATCATGCGCACCTCGACCTTGGCCGGCACGTCGGGGGTGACGACGGCGGGGGCGTACTCGATCCGCCGCTGCAGGATGTAGTCCTCCGGCCGCGAGATGGCTTGCAGCTGCTCGGCGGTGACGCCGATCTCGACGCCGTGGCCGGCGAAGGAGAACAGCGGCTTGAGCACGTAGTTCTCGAGGTCGGGTGGCAGCTCGCGCAGCTCGGAGAGGAAATGGCAGGGCGGCGCGTAGGGACCGCGAATGAACGGCAGCGAGAACTTGCTGAGCTTCCAGAACCAGTTCGGATGGCCGACCCATTCGACGTCCAGGTCGGCGCGGAACAGCGGCGGCAGCTCGAGGCCCCGGCGCGCCAGCTCGTCGAAGATCACCCGGTTGTAGATGCGCCGGATGGGGACCTCGCGCCCGCCCTCGCTAGCGGGCCGGCGATAGCAGGCCTGGCGGCCGCGCACGACGACGTCGGCGAGCCCGACGGTCGGCACCCCGAGCAGCTTCTCGGTCATCACGAAGTCCACCAGCGTCTTCTGCTGCTCGGGCTCGATCTCGAGCAGCACCACGGTGCGCGGATCGGCGTCGCCGACGATCACCCGGCGCAGGCAATCGACGTAGGAGCCGTCGTCGAGGCCAGCGAAGTAGGGCGTCATGCCCGCGGGGAGGTCGAAGTGGCGCCGGTAGCCGCGGTGGAGCAGCCACTGGAAGGCGTAGAGCGACGGGAAGCCCTGCAGCTCGATGAGCCGCGGCGAGATCTCGCCGTCGACCGCCGCCAGCGCCAGGTCGATCTGCAGGAACGTGGCACGGCCGTCCTCGCCGGGCACCTGGTACTCCGGCGGCACCGCCCGCGCCGCGGCCCGCAGGTACTCCGGCGAGCTCACCGCCGCGAGCACCTGGCCGGCGGCGCGGACCAGCTCGCCAGTGAGCGCCGCCGGCAGGAAGACCGGCGTCTCACAGATCCGGAAGGGAATGTGGTGGCCGGCCTCGGCCTCGAGCCAGGCGTGCAGGGCCTGGTAGCGCTCCGCGGTGAAGGCGGCGTTGAACGCCTGCCGCAGCTCCGGGATCATGTGGTTCGGGTGCCTCCTGGAAAGGAACCGCCGTCTACAACCCGGCGTGGGTCTCGGCGACGATGTAGTCGACGACCGCCTTGTAATCGTGGCCCGACTGTTCCCAGACCACCAGCTGCCGGTCGGCGCCGGTGCCGTGCCGCAGGATCTGCTGGATGTACTCGATCTCCTGGCGGCTGCCGAGCTCGTCGACCACGTCGTCGACGAACTCGAGCAGCTCGTGGATGAGATCGACGCAAGGCACCTCGGCCTGCTTGCCGAAATCGATCAGCTTGCCGCCGATGCCGTAGCGCGCCGCCCGCCACTTGTTCTCGTTGAGCAGCAGGCGGCGGTAGAGACGGAACCCCAGGTTGCTGCGGATCAGCTTGTACACCTTGACGGTCACCGCCTGGATGAGCGCCGCCAGCGCGATCGTCTCCTCGACGCGCATCGGCACGTCGCAGATGCGGTACTCGAGCGTGTCGAAGAACGGGTGCATGCGCAGGTCCCACCAGATCTTCTTGGCGTTGTCGACGCAGCCCGTCTTGATCAGCAGCTTGATGTAGTTCTCGTACTCCGACAGGCTCGCGAAGTAGTCCGGGATGCCGGTGCGCGGGAAACGGTCGAAGATCTTGCTGCGGTAAGACTTGAGGCCGGTGTTGCGGGCCTGCCAGAACGGCGAGTTGGTGGACAGCGCGAAGATGTGCGGCAGGAAGTAGCGGGCGGCGTTCATGATGTGGATCGCCACCTCGCGGTCGGCGATGCCGACGTGGACGTGGAGGCCGAAGATCAGGTTGGCGCGCGCCAGCTGCTGCATGTCCTCGACGATCTCCTCGTAGCGCGGATGCTGGGTGATCGCCTGGTCCTTCCAGTGGGCGAAGGGGTGGGTGCCCGAAGCGGCGATGGTCAGGCTGTTGCGCCGCGCCAGCGAGGCCAGGTCGCGGCGCAGCGCCATCACCTCCCGGCGGGCCTCGCGGATGTCGGCGCAGATCTTGGTGCCGACCTCGATCACCGACTGGTGCAGCTCGGGCTTGAGCTGGTCGCGCAGCGCCGGCCCCGTCTCGCGGTCGGCCAGCAGGTGCTGGATGTGGGAGCGCAGGTCCCGCGTCTCGGGGTCGATGAGCTGGAACTCTTCCTCGATGCCGAGAGTGAACTGCTCTGTCTCGCCGGACATGGCTCCCACCTCCCGGGCCGGAGGTCCGGCCCTGCCGAGCTTTCCTTGACGGCTACACCTTCGGATCGTCGACCCAGCGCTCCGCGACCGGCGTGGTCGGCGCGGCCGGCGCCGGCGAAGCTGGCTGGGAACCTCCGGCGGCAGCGGCCGTAGCGGCCGCGGCGGCAGCGGCGGCGGACTCGCCGCCGGAGGCAGAGATCACGAAGTCCCCCCAGGTCAGGTTGTCGCGGCCCGGCTGGTGCGCCAGCGCCTTGCGCACCGCCATGTTGGCGGCCGCCTCCACCACCCACTCGAAGTTCTCCTCGCCGATCGAGAACTTGTCGGCGTCCGGCGCCGGGTTGCAGAAGTCGATGGCGTAGGGGACGCCGTCGCGGACCGCGAACTCGACGGTGTTGAAGTCGTACCCGAGCGCCCGGTTCAGGCGCAGCACGCCGTCGCGCACCTTGTCCAGCAGATCGTCCGGCAGCTGCGGGCCGTTGCGCACGTAGCGCTCGTGGAACGGCGCCTTCGGGTTGTACTGCATCATGCGCACGTCGCGGACGTCGATGCAATAGCAGCGGAAGTATTCCTCGAACGCGATCTCCTCCTGCAGCATCATCACCAGCTGGCCGGTGTCGTCATAGGCGCGGAAGAACTCGTCGCGGTCGTGCAGCTTGTAGACGTTCTTCCAGCCGCCGCCGGCGAAGGGCTTGAAGAAAGCCGGGAAGCCGACGTAGGCGAAGATCGCCTCCCAGTCGAGGGGGTAGGCGAGGTTGCGCATCGAGCGCTCGTTGGTGTCGGCGGGATGCTGCTTCGAGGGCAGCAGGACGGTCTTCGGCACGGCCACCCCGACCTTGGTGGCGAGGCAATTGTTGAAGAACTTCTCGTCGGCGCTCCACCAGAAGGGATTGTTGACCACCGCGGCGCCGTTGAGAGCGGCGTTCTTCAGGTAGCCGCGATAGAACGGGATGTCCTGCGAGATGCGGTCGATGATCACGGCGTAGCCGGTGTCGGCGCCCTGGATGACCTTGTCGATGCGCACCGGCTCGGCGACCACCACTCCCTCCGGGCCGTCCGGGTGGGTGGCGGCGCCCTTCGCGTTGACGCGGTCGATGAAGGCCCAGGGGAAGCTGTCCTCCTGGCCGAAAAGAATTCCAACCTTCTTGGGTGGCGTCATGAACGGTCCCTCTCCTCAGAGTTTGGCAAGGTAGCGCGGAAACATGTCCCACCACAGCGGCCAATCGTGCTTGGCCCAGCGCCAGACGTCCAGCCAGTGGGGGATGTCCTTGGCATCGAATAAGTGCGAGAACGCGGTGTTGGCATCCAGGCAGACATCCCACTCGCCGGCGCCGAGCACGATCCCCATCTGCCGCAGGTGGTGGAGGTGCCACGGATCGCCCAGCTCCGGCAGGTAGTCCACCGGGTTGTTGAAGTAGACGTTGTCGTCGTAATAGCCCTGCAGGAACTGGCGGACGTCGAAGGCGCCGCTCATGCTGATCAAGTGCGACACCTGGTCGGGATGGCGCAGCGCCACGTTCATCGCGTGATAGCCGCCGAAGCTGCAGCCGGCGACCGCCACCCGCCCGCGGCCGGTGTCGGCGCGCGCATGCTCGAAGACCTGCTGCACGATGACGTTCTCGTAGGCCATGTGGGTCTTGACGCGGTCGGCGGGATGGATGCCGTGGTTGTACCAGCTCTCCGCGTCGATGCCGTCGGGACAATAGAGCTTCACCCGCCCGGCGTCCACGAGCGGCGCGGCCGCCTCGATCAGGCGGAAGTCCTTGTACTCGTAGTACCGAGCCTGGGATGTCGGGAACAGCACCACCGGGACGCCGGCGTGCCCGAACGCGAGCATCTCGAAGACCCGTCCTCCCAGGTAGGGAGTGCTCCAGCTCAGATACTCTTCCCTCACTCGCGATCCTGCACTCCCCATCCAGAAGCGGCCATCCTGGTGGCCCGGTGGCCTTCGTCCCCGACTTCGCGGCAGGGTCCGGCAAGGGTAGCACAGCCCGCCGGACGGCCCGTTCACGGGCATTCATGGTATGAGTACCCCGCCCCGCGGAGCGCCGTGTCCACCGACCTCGCTGCCCCTCCCCCGCCGCCGCCGCGCGAGCGGGACCTGATCGGCGCCACGCCGCGCGAGCGCGATCTCACGACGACGACGCTCGAGCTCGATCCGAGCGGAACGCCGCGCGAGCGCGATCCGATCGTAACGCCGCGCGAGCGCGGCGTGGCCCTCGCGCTGCTGGGCGTGGCGGTGGCGCTGCGGCTGCTCGGCGTCTGGGAGTACCGGTTCAACTCGGACGAGCCGCAGCACGCCCACGTGGTCTGGGGGTGGAACCGCGGCCTGGTCCAGTACCGCGACTTCTTCGACAACCACACGCCGCTGTTCCACATGCTCTGGGCGCCGCTGCTGGCGGCGTTCGGGGAAAGCGTGCGGACGCTGTTCTGGCTGCGGCTCACCATGCTTCCTCTCTACCTGGCGGCCCTCGCCGTCACCTGGCTCATCGGCCGGCGCCTGCTCTCGCCGCGGGCGGCGCTGTGGGGAACGGTGTTGACCGCCCTGCTGCCTCCCTTCTTCGTCAAGACACTCGAGTTCCGCACCGACGTGCCTTGGACCCTGCTCTGGCTCGTCGCCTTCCAGGTGGCGACCGGCGGCGCGCCCGGCCCGGCCCGACTGTTCGTCGTCGGGCTGGCGGTGGGCGCCGCGGCGGCGGTGTCGCTCAAGAGCAGCCTGCTGCTCGCCTGCCTGCTGGGATCGGCGCTGGCGGCGGCCGCGTGGCGGCTGGCCGGCGGCCACGGCACCAGCCTCCGGCCCACCCCGCGCACCGCCGGCAGGGCGCTGGCGGCGGCTGGCGCCGGCCTGGCGGGCCTGGTGGCGGTACCGGCCGGCGTGGCGCTCTATTTTCAGCGGCATGGCGCCCTCGACGCCCTGCTCGCCGGGGCGGTGCGCCACAACCTCCAGGTCAGCCAGCACGGTCCCGCGCCGCTCAAGCGCGCCCTCATCCTGGCCATCGGGGCGCCGCTGCTGATCGTCATCGGGCGCTGGTCGCTGCGCGCCGGCCCGCCGGCCCTGGCCCGCCAGCGGTTGGTGCTGGTGCTGACAGGGGGGTCGTACCTGATCGCGCTCGAGGTCCTCTGGCCGCTGATCACCTCGCA
>DATNKH010000015.1:0-2735 GCA_035603475.1 Thermoanaerobaculia bacterium | reverse complement strand
TCCCCTCTGCGTCCCTTGGGGCGAGGGGTCTCAAGGGAACCGACCTTGGACTTCGGATGCCTCGCCCCAAGGGACGCAGAGGGGACGGACCCTCGCGAGGAGAATGACCCACTACCCGGTCACGGCGGTCGGGCTGGCCCGCGATCGTCGCGCGGCGCTACTCGAAGTAGCCGCTGACGTCGATCACCACCTGCACCGGCTTGGTGGCGGTGGCGTCGCGCAGGGCAACGGTCCCGGAGCCCGAGGAGGCGAGCCCGATGACGGCGTTGTTGGCGATCACCCGCCCGGGCGAGAAGTTGATCGTGCTGGTCCCCGGCACCGCGGCGTCGCCCGGGAAGAAGGTGAGGAAGCCGGGCTCGGGCGCCGCGACCACCGTGATGTTGGCGGACACGGCCTTGGCGCCCGCCGGGATGCCGCACTGGCCGGCGGCGACGACCACGCGCTGACCGCCGGGCGGGACCGGTGGGCCGCCGAAGGGGCCGTCGGCCCGGCGGGTGTCGAGCAGCCGGCATGGCGTCAGCGTGAAGAAGTTGTACGGTCCGCCGGAGGCGGCGACCGGCGGCCGCCAGCCGAGCTCGATGACGTCGAAGTCGCTCGCGGGGATGCTGGCGAAAGCCGGGTTCAGCACGTCGTTGTTCCAGCGCGTGTCGTACGTTCCCTGCACGTACATGTCGGAGCCGTTGTCGGCGAGGATGAGCCCGTAGGTCTTCATCGCCTGGAAGATGCGCTGTACCTCCGGGGTGTAATGCGAGAGGTCCACCGACGCCTTGAGGCGCAGGCGGGTGCCCAGCGGCGGCGCCGCGGTGTTCGAGCCGGCGACGTGCGAGGCCGGGTAGACGTAGCCGTTGCTGTCGCGGAGCGTGAAGCGGAAGGCGTGCAGGATCGGGCCGCTGCCGAACGCCTCGTCGTAGCGGACCAGGCCGGGCAGGATGGCCAGGCCGGCGGCGTCGGCGCTGGTCCAGGTCTCGGGGCGGCGGGCGTCGCTGTCGAGCTGGAAGATGGCGCCGGAGCCGGCCTCCCAGTGATCGACGTTCCAATGCGCCTGGTACAGCTCGAACAGGAGCCGATTGTCGGTGTCGACGATCAGCATGTGGTAGTCCTGGCTGGTGCCGCCGCCGGGGGTGCCCCCCTCGATCCACTTGGCCTGGGTCTCCGCCTGCGAAGGGATCGGGTAACCGGGTGGGTGGCCGGGCGCGCCGCTGTCGCTCTGATCGGCGGAGAGGACGAAGGTCACCGGCACCAGGGACTGGCTGCCCGGGACGGTGATGTAAGGGAAGCCGTAGATGTTCGGGTTGGAGGGATCGGTGGGATCGACGTCGCCGCCGAAGTCCGGATGCATGCCGCGCGACGTGCCGATCCAGCCGATGATGTTGGCGCTGTTGGGATCGACCGGCGCGTTGCTGACGTCAATGTTCCACCAGTTGTCCCGCGGGAACAGCGGCAGCGGCTGGGGCAGCGTCCCGCCCACCGTCTGGGCCCCCGCCGGCACCGGCCCGGCCGCGGCGGCCAGAGCCACCAGGGCCG
Source organism: Thermoanaerobaculia bacterium (assembly GCA_035603475.1). Taxonomy (GTDB): domain Bacteria; phylum Acidobacteriota; class Thermoanaerobaculia; order Multivoradales; family UBA5704; genus JASLEW01. The sequence continues at coordinate 1,211 of DATNKH010000015.1, read as the reverse complement.
CCAGTACCAGGGCCGCCCGCGCTCCGGCAAGCGCCGCGGACGGTCGGGAGAGGCCGGCGGTGGGGATATGGGAACGTGTCGGCACGGCGTCTCCTCTCGCCGGTGAAGCGAGCAGGCCCTGGCAGCGTAGCGCCGCTGCCTACGCACAGGATGTGACTTAGGTCACAGCCGCGGTCTACCTGGGCCCCGCCCGCGCTAGTGGCCCGCTCGGTTAATTCGCATGCTAATCGCGCCGTCCATCCGCGTTCCTGGCAAGGCGTCGCCGACGAGGCATAGTCGAACTTATGTCGAGGAGGCGCAACGCAGCCAGGGACGCGGAGGGCAAGCGAGTAGTATGCGAATTAACCGAGCGGGACACTAGCTGGGACAGGCTCGCCCTGGGAAGGCCCGAGCCTTCTCGTCACGGGCAAGTGGCAAACGCGCTCGTGTCTTGGATCGGCTGAAACGGGGTGTTGGCAGGGCTGGAATAGGTGCTCCTCCTGCCGTCGGAGAGGTCGGTCACGTCGATCATGGTGTCGACGTTGGTGAGACCACCGGCGAAAACCCAATAGCGGCCATTGACGCCACAACCGTTCAGCACCTTGACGATGACTTCGACGTTGTCCGCGCTGAAGAACCAGAAGCCTCCCGCAGTCGGAGTCATGGGAATCGCTTGACCGGTGCCCGCGCCATTGGCGATCTTCCAGGTCACCGAGACGGCGAAGCGGAGATCATCCAAGCAGAGCGTGCTGGAGCCTGGGACACAGGTCGCGGCTGCCAAACAGCTTCCCAGCGGCGGGGCGATCGCCAATCCGACCGGCGCCGGCAGGGAAACGCCGCCCGTGGCGACGGCAGCTCCAGTGCTCGGGTCGAAGCGGGCGATAGGGCTCGTGGAGCCCGGCGATGCATGAGGGTAAGCAAGCGCCCACAGCCGTCCTACGCCGTCGAATGCGAGGCCCGAACCACCGATGCCTCCGCTGGGGACGGGAGACCCCAGCGCCGTGGCGGCACCCGTGCTGCGATTGATTCCGGCCAGACCCCACCTGCCGTCGGCGGTCGAGGTCAGGCCATAGAGCCGGTCACCAAGAGCTGCGATCGCCACGATGGGCAGGCCAAGTTGGCCGACGACGGTTGCAGCCCCGGTGCCGACGTCGACGGCCACCAGGCTGCCAGAGAACGAGAACCCCGCATAGGACCCGGCCGTCGCCCAGAGCTTGCCGCAGCTATCGAAC
>DATNKH010000014.1:0-2776 GCA_035603475.1 Thermoanaerobaculia bacterium | reverse complement strand
AAAGCGGCCCAGGCGGAACGACGCGAAGTGAGGAGCCATGGTCCGCCAAGCATAAGCGAAGGCGCCCGAATCCGGAATTCGGGTAGTGTCCTTGATTTCTAGATTGCCCTTGCCTCCCTCCCTCCGTTTGGGCGAGGGTCCAAGTCTAGTAGGGCGACGGCGTACGACTGCGGACCCTCGCCCAAACGGCGGGAGGGAGGGAAGGGCAATCTAGCCAGGACACTACCCGAACCTGGATCGCTCAGCTACAACCGCTGGTCGAGCCGCAGTTGACGCACTTGTAGCAGCTGCCGTTGCGGACCATGATGGCGCCGCACTCGTGGCAGCTGGGGGCGTCCTGCTGGTAGAGGTAGACCGGGCGCACCTGGGCGAGGTTCGCCGGCGGGGCCGGCTGGGCCGCCGGCACCGCCTGGCCATGCGGCTCGAGGCGGCCGCCGCCGGCCAGCGGCATCGTGGTCTGCAGCGGCGTATAGCCGCCCGCCGCGGCGGCGGCAGTCCCCGGCTGGGGCTCGGGCGCCGGCTCGCGCAGGATGACGCCGGCGGCCTCCTTGCCCTCCCGCGACAGGAACTTCGACGCCAGCCAGCGGAAGATGTAGTCGGTGATCGACTTGGCGATCGGGATCTCCGGGTTCTTGGTGAAACCGGAGGGCTCGAAGCGGGTGTGGCTGAACTTGTCCACCAGGGTCTGCAGCGGCACGCCGTACTGCAAGGCGATCGAGATCGAGGTGGCGAAGGAATCCATCAGCCCGGAGATGGTCGAGCCTTCCTTGGCCATGACCAGGAAGATCTCCCCCGGCTGCCCGTCGTCGTAGAGGCCGACGGTGATGTAGCCCTCGTGCTCGTTGATCGAGAACTTGTGGGTGATCGCCCGCCGTTCGTCGGACAGCTTGCGGCGCACCGCCCGCCGCTCCTGCAGGTGGGGCGGATGGGCGGCCTGGGCGGCCTGGGCCGGAGGCGCCGGCGACGGCGACAGGGACGTTCTCGCCGACTGGGCCGGCTGGGCGGCGGCGGCAGTGCCGGCAGTGCCCGGCGCGCCGCCGGCGTTCGTCGCAGGCGTGGCAGGCGTGCCCACGTCCTTGCGCGTCGACAGCGGCTGGCTGCGCTTGCAGCCATCGCGGTAGATGGCGACCGCCTTCAGGCCGAGCTGCCAGCCCTCGACATAGGCCTGCAGGATCTCGTCCGGCGTCGAGTCCTCGGGCATGTTGATGGTCTTGCTGATGGCGCCCGAGATGAACGGCTGCGCCGCCGCCAGCATCCTGAGATGACCGGTGTAGTGGATCGACCGCGAGCCCTTGGCCGGCTTGAAGGCGCAGTCGAAGACCGGCAGGTGCTCGGGCTTGAGGTGCGGCGCGCCCTCGATCGTGTCCTGCTCGTCGATGAACTCGACGATCTCGCGCACCTGCTCGCGGTCGTAGCCCAGGCGCTTGAGGGCGCGGGGGACCGTGTTGTTGACGATCTTGATCATGCCGCCGCCCACCAGCTTCTTGTACTTGACCAGCGCGATGTCCGGCTCGACGCCGGTGGTGTCGCAATCCATCATGAAGGCGATGGTGCCGGTCGGGGCCAGCACCGAGATCTGGCTGTTGCGCAGGCCATGGCGCTCGCCGAGCTCCACCACCTCGTCCCAGGCGCGCTTGCCCGCTTGCATGAGGTCGAGCGGAGCGTGGGCCGGGTCGATGCGCTTCATCGCGTCACGGTGCTTGCGCATCACCGCGAGCATCGGCTCGGCGTTGACCTCGTACTCGGCGAACGGCCCCAGCGCCGCGGCGATACGCGCCGACTGGGCATAGGCCGAGCCCGACATCAGGGCGGTGATGGCGGCGGCGTAGTCGCGGCCGACCTCGGAATCGTAGGGCAGGCCGCGCGCCATCAGCAGCGCTCCCAGGTTGGCGTAGCCCAGGCCCAGCGGGCGGAACTTGTGCGAGTTCTCGTCGATCTTCGGGGTCGGGTAGCCGGCGTAGTCGACCAGCATCTCCTGCGCCGAGATCACCACCTCGCAGGTGTGGCGGAAGCTCGTCACGTCGAAGCCGCTGTCCGGCGCGTAGAAACGCATCAGGTTGATCGACGCCAGGTTGCAGGCGGTGTCGTCAAGGAACATGTACTCGCTGCAGGGATTGCTGGCATTGATGCGGCCGGTGCCGGCGCAGGTGTGCCACTCGTTGATGGTGGTGTCGTACTGCATGCCGGGGTCGCCGCACTGCCAGGTCGACTCCGCGATCATCCGCACCAGGTCGCGCGCCTTGTAGGTGCCCATCGGCTCGCCGGTGGTGCGGGCGGTGGTCGTCCAGTCGCCGTCGGCGAGCACGGCGCGCATGAACTCGTCGGACACGCGCACCGAGTGATTGGCGTTCTGGTAGGCGATCGAGTCGTAGGCGCCGCCGACGACGTTGAAGCCGCCGGCGAAGCCGGCCTCGATCAGCGCCCAGGCCTTGCGCTCCTCGACCTCCTTGCAGCGGATGAAGTCGACGATGTCGGGATGGTCGATGTCGAGCATCACCATCTTGGCGGCGCGCCGGGTCTTGCCGCCGCTCTTGATGACCCCGGCGAAGGCGTCGAAGCCCTTCATGAAGGACACCGGTCCGGAGGCGGTGCCGCCGCCGGCCAGCAGCTCGCGCGAGGAGCGCAGCTTGGACAGGTTGCTGCCGGTGCCGGAGCCGTACTTGAAGAGCATGCCCTCGGTCTTGGCCAGGGTGAGGATCGACTGCATGGTGTCCTCGACCGCGTTGATGAAGCAGGCCGAGCACTGCGGCTTCTCCTCGATGCCGACGTTGAACCA
>DATNKH010000013.1:0-5215 GCA_035603475.1 Thermoanaerobaculia bacterium | reverse complement strand
AGCGGCTGGCCGCCCAGCTCGGCCGCCTGGGCACGCCGCCGGCCGAGGTGGCGGCCGCGGCCGAGCGGCTGGGCCACGAGACCGCCGAGCTGATCCCGCGCCTCGACCGGCTCACCTGGGACGAGGCCCAGGTGCGCCGGCTGCTGCTGGTGGTGGCGGAGGACCGGGGCGGCTACGAGATCGCCGATTACGCCTCGGCGCAGCAGGCGGCGCTGGCAGTGCAGACCCTGGTCAGCCAGCTGCTGGCGGGCCGTCGCGGGCGCGTCCACACCGGTCTCGCCGGCGTCGCCGAGAGCCTCGCCGCCGAGCTGCAGAACCCGTACGCCTACGATCCCGGCCGCTTCGCCGAGCGTCTCGCCGAGCTCGGCCGGCAGCTGCGGTAGGCGCGGCGAGGCCCTCGCAGTCTGCCGCCGGCCCCGGTTAGACCCTCGCCCCAAGGGAGGCCGGAGGGAGATTCGCCTCCTCCAGGCCCGGCCCACCCGGCCCACCGGTCCGCAGGCGCCTCGAGCCTGTAGTAACGTACCAGGTCACCGCGAGGCCGATATCAACGTGAAGCTCGTCGCGAAATCCGGAAGTCTCTCGGTCGAGATCCCGCCCGGCCGCACGCTGATCGTGGGGCGCACCGACGACTGCGACCTGCCGATCGCCGATCCGACGGTGTCGCGGCGCCACGCCGAGCTGGACCTCACCGACTCCGGGCTGCGGCTGCGCGACGCGGGCTCGACCAACGGCACCTTCGTCGACGGCCGCCGGGTGAGCGAGACGGTGGCCCTGCCCGGCGCCCAGATCGCCTTCGGCAAAGTCGCCTTCGAGCTGCTCGACGAGCAGGCGCCCCCGGTCCTCTCGCTGGCTGGCCTCGCCGACGCTCCGATGGATGGCACGATCGTGCGCCAGATGAAGGTGCGCGGCTCGGCCGACGTCGTGGCCCAGCTCGCCGACGCTCCCGCGGCCGGCGGGGGGGTGCTGCGCATCGGCGGCAGGACCGTCGCCGCGCGCCTGGAGAAGAAGCTCTCCCTGCTGATCGCCATCGCCCAGGAGCTGTCGCAGCAGGCCGAGGTCGACAGTCTGCTCGAGAAGGTGGTCCATCTCACCTTCCAGGTGATGAACGTCGACCGGGTCGTCATCCTGATGGCCAGCCCCTCGGGGGAGCTGCTGCCGCGGGCGGCGCGCAACCGCCATGCCGGGAAGGGTGAGCGGGTGGGCACGGGCGGCTTCGGCCCGCCGGTGCCGCGCTCGATCGCCAGGACGGCGATCGAGGAGCGGGTCGCGGTGCTGATCGAGAACGCTCCCGACGACAGCCGTTTCGCCGGCGGCTCGGTCTTCCTGCAGAGCGTCAAGAGCGCGCTCTGCGCTCCGCTGCTGGGGCGCATGGGGACGGTGCTGGGCGTCATCTACCTCGACAACCAGGCGGCCACCCACTCGTTCGGCGACGAGGACCTCTCGTTCCTGACCGCGTTCTCCGGCATCGTGGCGGTGGCGATCGAGAACAGCCAGCTGATCGAGCGGGTGCGCCGCGAGGCGGTGGTGCTGTCGAACTTCCAGCGCTACTTCGCCCCGGACCTCGCCCGCCAGATCGTCGGCGCCGAGGGCGAAGTGCAGCTCGGCGGCTCCAAGCGCGAGGTGGTCGTCCTGTTCTCCGACATCCGCGGCTTCACGCCGCTGTCCGAGCAGATGAGCCCGGACGAGATCGCCAGCCTGCTCACCGAGTACTTCTCCGAGATGGTCGACGTGGTCTTCGAGCATGGCGGCACGCTCGACAAGTTCATCGGCGACGCGGTGATGGCGCTCTGGGGGGCGCCCCTGGCCCGCGGCGACGACGCCGACCGGGCCGTGCGCGCGGCGATCGCGATGCAGCGCCGGGTCGATTGGCTGAACGCCGAGTGGGGCCGTCAAGGCCGGCAGACGATCGCCGTCGGCATCGGCCTCAATGCCGGCGAGGTCTTCGCCGGCAACATCGGCAGCTCCCAGCGGCTGGAGTACACGGTCCTCGGCGACCCGGTCAACACCGCGTCGCGCCTCTGCTCGCGCGCCGGCGGCGGAGAGGTCCTGCTCTCCGAGATGCTCTACCGCCGCCTGGCGGAACCGCCGCCGGTGCGCGCCCTCGATCCCATGCCGCTCAAGGGCAAGGCACAGGCGGTCCAGGTCTTCAGCGTCGACCTGGGGACGCCCTCCGATACCAGCGATACCAGCGAGAGGGCCGTCGTTGGCTGAGCGCCGCGATCCCCCGCAGCCTGCCGAGCCAGCGGCCGGAGCGAGCAGCCCTGCGCCGGCCGCCGGCGGGGCCGGAGACGGTGGAACAGGGGCGGAGCGCCCTGCAGGCGGAGACGCCGCCGGCACCGTCATCTGGACCCCCGCCCCGGAATCGCCGCCAAGCGCGCCGCGTGCGGGGGCGGCGGAGCCTTCGCAGGCCACCGAGAATTTGGGCCTGGGCCCAGGGCCGGCGGTCGCTGCCCGCGGCCTCTCCTCCCCCACCTCGCCGCCGCCGGCGGCTCACGTGGCCGAGGGGGACGTGCTGGCGAACCGCTTCCGGATCGTCCGCTTCATCGGCCGCGGCGGCATGGGAGACGTCTACGAGGCCGAGGACCTCGAACTGGGCGAGCGGGTCGCGCTGAAGACGGTGCGCCCCGAGATCGCGCATCTGGACGGCGCCATCGACCGCTTCCGGCGCGAGATCCAGCTGGCCCGCAAGGTCACCCATCCCAATGTCTGTCGCATCTTCGACGTCTTCCGGCATCGCCCCGAGGCAAGCGCTGGTGCGGGCGCGGGCGGCTGGGGTGCCGCGAGCGGTTCCGGCGCCGCCGGCGGCTCCGTGGGCTCAGGCGGCGCGGGAGTCTCCGGCGGGGATGGCGGCACGGACACCCCCGGCCGCGCGGGCTCCGGGACCGCTGCCTTCCGGCCCGGGGAGATCACCTTCTTCAGCATGGAGCTGCTCCTCGGCGAGACCCTCGAGCAGCGCCTGCGCGGTGGCGGCACGATGGCGCCGCGGCAGGCGTTGCACATCGTGCGCCAGGTGGCTGACGGCTTGACGGCGGCGCACCGGGCGGGGGTGATCCACCGCGACTTCAAGCCCGGCAACGTCATGCTCTGCGGCGCCGCCGCCGGCGAGCCGCGCGCCGTGATCACCGACTTCGGCCTGGCGCGCACCTACGGCGAGGGAGACGGCCTCACCGTCCGCGGCGACCTGCTGGGCACTCCGTCGTACATGGCGCCGGAGCAGGTCACCGGCGGCGAAGTGACCGCGGCGACCGACATCTATGCGCTCGGCTGCGTGCTCTACGAGGTGATCACCGGCGCGCCGCCGTTCGTCGGCGCCAACTCCTTCTCGACCGCCTTCAAGCGGGTGCAGGAGGACCCGCGGCCGCCGCGCGAGCACGTGCCCGGCCTCGACCCGGCCTGGGACGCCGCCATCCTGCGCTGTCTCGAGCGCGCGCCCGCCGACCGCTTCGCCCAGGCTTGCGACCTGACGGCGGCATTGACCGGCGAGGCGTTCGCGCCCGGGCCGCGCCGGCGCCGCCGCCTGCGGCGTCGCTTCCTGGCCGCGACTGCCGCGGCCGCGGTGGTCGCCGCCGCCGTGCTGGCGGTGCTGAGGCTCTCCGGCGGGAGAGAGGGTCAGCCCGCGCCGGGCATCGCCGCGGTGCGCGGCTCCGTCGCCCCGCTGGCCGATCTGTTCCGTTCTCCCGAGGCGCTCTACGCGGAAGGCCTGAAACTGCTGGCCAAGCTCGACGCGGCGCGCGCCCAGGAGCTGTTCGAGAAGGCCATCAAGGGGCGCGGCGACTACTGGCTGGCCCATTCCGGCCTGGCGGTCGCGCTGGCCGAGCTCGGGCACGACGCCCGCGCCGGCAAGGAGGCCAAGCTGGCCTTCGAGCATGCCGCGGGCCTGCCGCGCGAGGAGCGGCTGCTGGTCACCGCCCGCTACGGCCGGGTCGAGGGTCTCTGGGACCAGGTGCTCGCGAGCTACCAGGAGCTGCGGACCGCGTTTCCCGACAATGTGGAGTACGGTCTCGGCGCGGTCTACGCGCTGATCGGCGCCGGCCGCGGCAGCGAGGCGCTGCAGCTGGTGAGCTCGCTCGAGGCGCTGCCCGCAGCGGCGGCCGCCGCCGGCCCTCGTCTCGACATCGCCGAGGCGGAGGCGGCGAAAGCGCTCTCGGATTTCACGCGCGAGGGTCAAGCCGCGCGGCGCGGGCGGGAGAAGGCGGAGCGCGACGGCGACGATCTGCTGTCGGCGCGGGCGCTGTGCTTCGAGGGCGGGGCGTTCGGGCACCTCGGCAATTACCAGGGGGCGCTTGCCGCGTTCAAGCGAGCGGAGGCGATCTACGCCGGCGCGGGGGATCAACGCAACCTGGCCCAGGTGCTCTGGGCGACCTCCGGCATCCTCTACTTCCAGGGCAACCTGGAGCAGGCGCGAGAGAGTGCCAAGGAAGCCAGCGACAGCTTCGCGGAGGTGGGCGACCTCCGCGGCCAGAGCCGCGTGCTCAACACCCTGGCGGCCATCGAAGGCGACCAGGGGAACCTGGTCGGGGCGCAGAGCCGGTTCGCGACCGCCGTGGAGAACTACAAGCGGCTCGGCGACCGGGCCAATGAGGCCGAAGCCACCGGCAACCTGGGGCTCACCCTGAAACGGCTCGGCAAGCTCGACGAGGCGGCGGTGCGCTTCGAGCAGGCGCTCGCGCTCTACCACCAGCTGCAGAACCGCAGCGGCGAGGCGGCCCAGCTCTTCTCGCTGGCGGGAATCTCGTTCAACCAGCTGAACCTCGAGAAGGCCGAGGGCTATCTCGCGCAGTCCTCGAGCCTGGCTGCCGCCATCGACGACCAGACTCGGATCTGCGACGCCCTCTCGCTCGAGGGCGACGTGGCCGAGGCGCGGGGCGATCTCGCCGCGGTGCGCGCCAAACGGCAAGAGAGGCTGACCAGGGGCCGCAGCCTCGGCGACAAGAACGTCGTCGCCGACAGCCAGCTCGCGCTCGCCGAGCTGGAGCTCGACAAGGGACGCCCTTCGCCGGCGCTGGCCTACGCCCAGGATGCGCTCGAGCACTTCCAGGCCGAGCACATGGCGGACGCCGAGGCCGAGGCGCGCGCGACGCTGGCGCGAGCCCTGCTCGCCCAGCACTCGCTCGGGGAGGCGCGAAGCGCGATCGGGCTTGCGGACCGGCTCGCGGCCAGGAGCAGGGAGCCGGAGGTGAGGATCACGGTCGCGCTCGCGAAGGCCAGCGTGGCC
>DATNKH010000012.1:0-2327 GCA_035603475.1 Thermoanaerobaculia bacterium | reverse complement strand
CCGCCCTCCAGGCTTGGACCCTCGCCCAAACGGCGCGAGGGAGGCAAGGGCAATCCAGCAACCCGCCGCGCTTCAGTGGTCGAGATAGCCGACCGAGCGCAGGCGCCGATCGGCCTCCTCGGCGCGGCGCACGCTGCCGGCGGCCGGCCCGCCTTCGGTGCGCGCCAGCCAGGCGGCGAGGGCGCCGCGCAGACGCTGGAAGTCGCGCCGGCGAAGGGCGAGCACGTCCCGCGTCTCGCCGGGATCCGCGGCGAGATCGTAGAGAGCGAAGCTCCCGGTGCCGAGGTCCTGCACCAGCTTGAGGCGCCCGTCGGCGACGCTGCGCCGCGCGCCCTGGGCGGCCCACTGGTAGCCCGGCGGCAGCGGCCGCCCGAGGACGGCCGGCCGCAGGCTGCGCCCCTCGAACGCGGCGCCGGGAGGACCGGCGGCGCGGGACGAGCGCGCGGTCAACAGCTCCAGCACCGTCGGCACGATGTCGAGGTTCGAGACCGGCTCGGCGACCACGCGCGGGTGCGCGCCTGGAACGCGCAGCAGCAGCGGGGTGCGAATGGTGGTGTCGAACAGGTTGTGACAGTGCTTGACGTCGCCGTGCTCGAGGAACTCCTCGCCGTGATCGGCGGCGAAGACGACGATCGAGTCGTCGAGCAGCCCGGCGGCGCGCGCGGCGGCGAGCAGCCGTGCGAGCTGCGAATCGAAGAAAGCGATCTCGTCGTCGTAGAGGTTGACCAGGTAGCTCAGATCCGCCGCGGTCAGGCCGGGATTCGGCGCGTGCTTGTAGAGCCAATTGGAGATCGGATTGGGATCGCCCTGGCGCACGAAGTCCTTCGCCGGTTGGCCGAGCGCGAAGCGGTGCCGGTATGCGGCGGGAGGGGCGTAGGGGCCGTGCGGGTCGAGGTAATGCAGGTAGAGGAAGAGCGGCCGCGCGTCGCGCGCGAGGTGCGGCAGCGCCTGGTCGGTGACGCAGTCGGCGGATTTCCAGACGCAGTCTTCCTGGAACGTGTCGAAGCCGCGTCCGAAGCCGCCGCCGGGGTTGAAGCGCCCCGGGCTTCGGCGCACGATCGGGCTCGCCGAGACGGCGTGGGTGCCGAAGCCGCGCGCGCGCAGCATCTCCGCCAGCCCGGGAATGCCGGCCGGCAAGCCCATGGCGCCGCCGGGCTGGCCGAGGAAGGCCGCGCCGGACCGCGAGGTCAGCATCGAGTTGACCGACGGGAAGGTGCACGACGCCTGGCTGCGGGCGTTCGAGAACAGCAACGACTCCCGCCCCAGGGCGGTGAGGTTCGGGCTGGTGTCGCGGCGGTAGCCGTAGAGCGGCAGGTGATCGGCGCGCAGGGTGTCGACCAGGATGAAGATCAAGTTGTGCGCCGGCGGCAGCGGCGCCTCGGCCGGCGCGCCGGAGGGCGGGCGGGCGCAACCCGCGGCCGCCGGCAGCAGCGTCAGGAGCAGGACCGAATGAATCGAGCGGGCCACTAGCTGCTAGTCGGCGAGGTGGATCAGGAACTCGCGCTGGATCAGCGCCTCGAGCTCCGCCAGCCGCTCGGGCCGCGGCTCTCCCTTGCAGGCTTCGACGATGATCACGTGCGGCAGCTCGGGAGCGTCGCCGTAGGTCTCGTGGCGCTCGATACCGCGGAAGTAGGGCAGCTCGCTCTCGCCGTAGGCGCACCAGCGGATGGCGGTGAAGCCGCAGGCGGCGAGCGCCTCGCCGAGCATGTCGCGGTTCCACAGGAACTGGTGGCGCCAGCCGTGAAAGGCGCGGTTGAGCTGCAGCGCCGCGGCGCGCTTCACCTCGGGCTCGCCGTTGAGCCGGTAGTGCGTCGCCCACACCCAGTCGAGGTTCGGCGTCGACAGCCGGAGCCAGCCGCCGCGCCCGAGCACCCGCCAGGCCTCGCCCAGGAAGGCCACCGCGAGATCGAGCCGCAGATGCTCGATGAAGTGCTCGGCGAAGATGGCCTCGACGTTGGAGAACTGCAGCCCCAGCGTGACGTCGGCCACCACGTCGACGCCGGGCAGCGCCTGGTTGTCGATGTTGACCCAACCCTCCAGGCGCTCGCGGCCACTGCCGATGTGCAGGCGGGTGCGGGGTCTCCGGATGAGCTGCAGGACCATGGCGGGAAGAGGCGCGCTGGGCACCAGGCCGGCGGCGGTGGAGTCTAGCATGCATGCGCCGCCGCCGGCGGCGCTCCGGCTCCGGCCCAGCGATTCCGCAGAAGAGGACCTCCGGTCGAGGGCTGGGTGTCGTGGAGCGAGCTTTTTCAGACTGGGAGGGCGTCCGCTAAGGGTATAGGGGGGTTGGTGGAGGCGTCGAGGAGGCTGGCGAGCATCGCGGGGGG
>DATNKH010000011.1:0-8247 GCA_035603475.1 Thermoanaerobaculia bacterium | reverse complement strand
CCTCTCCTTCGGCGACGACGTCCCGGAGCGCTTCGAGGCCTACGGCTGGCGCGTCGAGCGGGTGGCCGACGTCAACGACCTGGCGGCGGTCGAGGCGGCGATCGCCGCGGTCGAGGCCGAGACCGAGCGCCCGTCGCTGGTGGCGGTGCGCACCGTGATCGGCTACGGCAGCCCGAAGAAGCAGAACACCTCGCAGGCGCATGGCTCGCCGCTGGGCAAGGAAGAGACCGAGGCCGCCAAGAAGTTCTTCGGCTGGCCGCTCGAGCCGACCTTCTACGTGCCGCCCGAGGCGGTCGCGGCGTTCGCGGCGGCGCGCGAGCGCGGCGGCCGCCAGCAGGCGGCATGGCAGGAGCTGCTGCAGCGCTACCAGGCGGCCTTCCCGCAAGAGGGGGCCGATCTCGGCCGGCGCCTCGCGGGCAAGCTGCCGGACGGCTGGCACGAGGCGCTGCCGGCGTTCTCGCCCGCCGACGGCGCCATGGCGACGCGCGCCGCCTCCGGCAAGGTGATCAACGCCATCGCGCCGCGGCTGCCGGAGCTGTGCGGCGGCGCCGCCGACCTGGCGAGCTCCAACGATACGCTGATCAAGGGCGAGGACAACTTCGAGCCGGGCAAGCCGGGCGGCCGCAACTTCTACTTCGGGGTGCGGGAGCACGCCATGGGCTCGGCGCTCTCCGGCATCGCGCTGTCGCGGCTCTGGCTGCCCTACGGCGGCACCTTCCTCATCTTCTCCGACTACATGCGGCCGCCGGTCCGCCTCGCCTGCCTGATGAAGCTGCAGGTGATCTACGTCTACACCCACGATTCCATCTTCCTCGGCGAGGACGGCCCCACCCACCAGCCGATCAGCCAGCTCGCCTCGCTGCGCTCGCTGCCGGGGATGACCGTGATCCGTCCCGCCGACGCCTGCGAGACCGCGGTCGCGTGGTGGACGGCGATCGAGAACCGCCACGGCCCGACGGCGCTGGTGCTCACCCGCCAGGCCCTGCCCATCCTCGAGGAGACCCGCCAGCGGGCGGCCGCGGGCCTGCCCCGCGGCGCCTACGTGCTCTACGAGCCCGAGCCCGCTGGGGCCGGAGTAGCCGCCGCCGCCAGCACCGGAGCCGACGCCGGGTCCGCCGCCGCGCCCGAGCTGCTGCTCCTGGCCACCGGCTCGGAGGTGTCGCTGGCCTACGAGGCCGCGAAGCGGCTGGCGGCGCAGGGGGTGCGCGTGCGGCTGGTGAGCATGCCCAGCTGGGAGCTGTTCGACCGCCAACCCGCCGCCTACCGCGACTCCGTGCTGCCGCCGGGCGTCCGCAAGCGGCTGGCGATCGAGGCCGCGGCGCCCTTCGGCTGGCACAAGTACGTGGGCCTCGACGGCGAGGTCCACGGCATCGAGCGGTTCGGCGCCTCGGCGCCCGCCAAGCAGCTGTACGAGCCCTTCGGCTTCACCCCCGAGAAGGTCGTGGAGCGCGCGCTGCGGCTGCTTGGCCGGGGGTAGGTTCCCTCCATCGAGACTTGCGAATATCATTGTCGCCATGAGACCGATATCGCCACCGACCGCTCCTCGGTCGTCCCGGCGCCGGCCCCTGCTCCGTGCCGCGCTGGCTCTGACCGGCCTCGCCACTCTCATGGCTTCCGTCGCTTCCCTGCCCGCGCGCGCCGCCGACTGGCCGGAGTTCGGCGGTGACGGCCGCCACAACCTGAACAACCAGCAGGAGACCACGATCCACTCGGGCAACGTCTCCACCCTGCACGTGAAGTATCACGTGACGCTGCCCAGCATCGAGGACGGGCCGCCCGCCTTTCTGTCAGGGGTCACCACCTCGTCCGGGATCAAGGACCTGCTGTTCCTTACCACCAAGGACGGCCGCATCCTGGCACTCGACGCGGCGACCGGCACGACGATCTGGTCCCACCAGCCGGCCACCGGGCCGCGGTACACCACCTCGTCGCCGGCGGTCGATCCCAACCGGCTCTACGTCTACTCCTATGGGCTGGAAGGCAAGGCCCACAAGTACCAGGTGGGGGACGGCACCGAGATCACCACCGGCGGCTGGCCGGAGGTGGCGACGCTCAAACCCGACGTCGAGAAGTGCTCGCCGCCGCTCTCGGTAGTGGTCACCAATAGCGGCGCCCAGTATCTCTACGTCGCGAACGGCGGCTACCCTGGCGACGCCGGCGACTACCAGGGTCACATCACCGCCATCAACCTGGCGACCGGCGCGCAGAACGTCTTCAACACCCAGTGCAGCGACCAGACGGTCCATTTCGTCGAATCCCCGGGGACCCCCGACTGCTCCACCGGCGTCCAGTCGGCGGTCTGGGCGCGCCCGGCGGTGCTCTACAGCTCGGAGCTCGACAAGATCTTCTTCGCCACCGGCAACGCCACCTACGACGCCAACACCGGCGGCCACGACTGGGGCGACACCGTGCTCGCCACCCACCCCGACGGCACCGGCACAGGCTCGAACGGCCAGCCGCTCGACAGCTACACGCCGACCACCTTCCAGTCGCTGCAGAACACAGACGCCGACCTCGGCAGCACCGCGCCGGCGATCCTGCCCACGGTGCCGGGCAGCAACGTCGCCCACCTCGCGGTGCAGAGCGGCAAGGACGCCATGCTCAGGCTGCTCAACCTGGCCAACCTGAGCGGCGCCGGCGGACCCGGGCACACCGGCGGCGAGCTGCAGCTGATCGGCGTTCCCCAGGGCGGCGAGGTGCTGACGCAGCCGGCCGTCTGGGTCAACCCGGTCGACGGCAAGGTCTGGGTCGTCGTGGCCAACGACAACGGCATCTCGGGCCTCGAGATGACGGTGGACGGCTCGGGCAACCCCAGCCTCAGCTCGCAGTGGAGCAACGCCAGCGGCGGCACCTCGCCGGTGGTCGCCAACGGCATGGTGTTCTACGTCGGCGGCGGCGGCGTCAAGGCGCTCGACCCCACCACCGGCATCCAGCTGTTCGGCGACACCAGCACAGGCGGCATCCACTGGGAGGCCCCGATCGTGATCCAGGGACGCCTCTACGTCACCGACGAGGGCTCCCAGCTGTGGGCCTACGAGCCGAACTCCGCGCCGCTCAACTACTTCACGATCACCCCCTGCCGGGTCATCGACACCCGCCAGGCGGCCGGCCCCTACGGCGGCCCGGCCCTCGCGGCAGGCGGCGCGCGGCGCCTCTTCCAGCTCGCCGGGCAGTGCGGTGTCCCCGCCAGCGCCAAGGCGGTGGCGGCCAACGTCACCGCCGTGGGAGCCGCCGCCAACGGCTACTTCAGCGTCGGCCCCAGCGGCGTCGCCAACGTCACCGCGACCGTCAACTACGCGGCCGGACAGGTGCGGGGGGCCAGTGCCGTCGTCGGCCTGACCGGCGATCCGCTGGGCGCCATCTGGGTCCAGAACAACAGCAACGGCACCACCAACCTGACGATCGACGTCGCGGGCTACTACCAGTAGGCCCGCCGCGCCCGGTCGTGGGTCGGCTTCCTCTTCAGAGGAAACCGACCCACCCGCGGCTGGAATGCCGCGCCCGCCCTCGCGGTTTGCGCTAGCATGCGCCGGGTCCGCCGGTCCTTCCGCCGCCCGGGGAGGATGCCGGCGACCCGCTGGGTTTGAAGATCTGAGTGATCGCGCGGTCGGGCGGAGGGTCGCGGCTTCCCGGGCAGCCCCATCGTTCTGACTCGAGGTCAAGGAGACGAGGGATGAAGCGCGAGCTGGTCCTCGGCCTGAGCATTCTCTGCGCCGCCGCTGCCGTTGCAGCCACCGAGGGGTGCGGCAAGAAGGCGCCGCCACCACCACCGCCGCCCCTGGTCGTCGTCACGCCAGTCATCCAGAAGGACGTCCCCGTCTACGGCGAGTGGATCGGCACCACCGCCGGCGACATCAACGCCGAGATCCGCCCGCAGATCACCGGCTACCTGCTGCGGCGGATCTACGACGAAGGCAGCTTCGTGAGGCCGGGGCAGCTGCTGTTCGAGATCGACCCGCGCCAGATCCGGGCCCAGCTGCAGCAGGCCGAGGCCAACCTCGGGCAGGGGAAGGCCAATCTCGCCAAGGCCGAGCGCGACGTCGCGCGCTTCCGGCCGCTCGCCGAGCAGCGCGCGATCAGCCAGCAGGAGCTCGACAACGCGGTGTCCGCGGAACAGGTCGCCAGGGCCGCCGTGGTGGCGCTCGAGGCGGCCGTCGACCAGGCGCGGCTCTATCTCTCGTGGACCCGGGTGACGTCGCCGATCGGCGGCATCGCCGGCGCCGCCACGGCGCAGGTAGGCGACCTCCTCACGCCACAGAGCGTGCTGGCCACCGTCTCTCGCGTCGATCCCCTCCGCGTGTTCTTCAAGCTCTCGGAGCAGGAATACCTGCACTACCGCGAGAGCGAGGCCCCCCCCGCCCCCGCCGCCGCCGCCGGCCCGCGGATAAGCCAGTTGGAGATGGTGCTCTCCGACGGCACGGTCTTCCCCTACCCCGGCCGCCTGATCTTCACCGACCGGGAGGTGGACGTGAAGACCGGCACGATCAGCGCGTGCGGGCTGTTCCCGAACCCCGGCAACCTGCTGCGGCCGGGCCAGTATGCCAAGGTCCGCGCCGAGACGAGCATCGACCGGGGCGCGCTCCTGGTGCCGCAGCGCGCGGTCAACGAGCTGCAGGGCGGCTACCAGGTCGCGGTCGTCGGCCCCGACAGCAAGGCGGACGTGCGCAACGTCCAGGTCGGCCAGCGGATCGGCAGCCTGTGGGTCATCGACCGCGGCCTCCGTCCCGGCGAGCACGTGGTGATCGAGGGGTTCTCGCGCGCCAAGTCCGGCGCCCTGGTGAAAGCGGTCGAGTCGTCGGCGCAGGCCGCCGCCGCGGCCGCCGGCAACCCCGCCCCGGCGCCTCCGGTCGCGCCTGCCGGGAAGTGACGCATGTCACGCTTCTTCATCGACCGGCCCATCGTCGCGATCGTCATCGCGATCCTCACCGTCCTGCTCGGCTTGGTGGCGATGACCGGGCTGCCGATCGCGCAGTTCCCGCAGATCATCCCGCCGCAGATCCAGATCCAGACCAGCTACACCGGCGCCGACGCGATCACGGTCGAGCAGACGGTGGCGACGCCGCTCGAGCAGCAGATGAACGGCGTCGACAACATGCTCTACATGTACTCGGTCAACTCGAGCGACGGCCAGATGACCCTGCGGGTGATCTTCGACGTCGACACCGACGTCAACGCCGACCAGGTCAACGCCATCAACCGGGTCGCCCAGGCGCTGCCCAACGTGCCCACCGACGTCGCCCAGTTCGGGCTCACCTACCGCAAGACGACCGGCTTCCCGATGCTGCTGATCGCGCTCTATTCGCCGAAGGGGACCTACGACAACCTCTTCCTCGGCAACTACGCGCTGATCAACGTCGACGACCCGCTCTACCGCGTGCCGGGCGTCGGGCAGGTGATCAACTTCGGCGCCGCCGACTACTCGCTGCGGATCTGGGTCAAGCCCGACCAGCTCGCCAAGCTCGGGCTCACCGTCGCGGACCTCACCCAGGCCATTCAGAGGCAGAACACCAACAACCCCTCGGGGCAGCTCGGCGCCGAGCCGGCGCCGCCGGGGCAGGAGTTCACCTACACGGTGCGCGCCCAGGGGACCCTGGTCACACCCGAGCAGTTCGGGCAGGTGGTGGTGCGGGAGAACCCTGACGGCTCGATGGTGCGGCTGCGCGACGTCGCGCGCCTCGAGCTCGGCGCGCTCAACTACAAGCAGATCGCGCGGCTCAACGGCCGGCCGTCGAGCATCATCGCGGTGTTCCAGCTGCCCGGCTCGAACGCCCTGACGGTGGTCAAGGGTCTCAAGGAGGAGATGGAGCGGCTGAAGCAGCGCTTCCCGAACGACCTCGACTACGTGATCTCCCTCGACACCACGGTGGTGATCACCGAGGGCATCAAGGAGATCCTGACCACGCTGCTCGAGGCGATCGGCCTGGTGCTGCTGGTGGTGTTCATCTTCCTGCAGAACTGGCGCGCCACGCTGATCCCGCTGATCGCCGTGCCGGTGTCCCTGATCGGCACCTTCGCGGTCTTCCCGATGCTCGGCTTCTCGATCAACACCCTGTCGCTGTTCGGCCTGGTGCTGGCGATCGGCCTGGTGGTGGACGACGCCATCGTGGTGGTCGAGGCCGTCGAGCACAACATCGAGGAGGGCATGGCGCCGCGCGACGCGACCATCCGGGCGATGGAGATGGTGCAGGGGCCGGTGGTGGCGATCGCGCTGATCCTCGCCGCGGTGTTCGTGCCGGTGGCGCTGACGGGCGGCATCCAGGGCCGGCTGAACAAGCAGTTCGCGGTGACCGTCGCGATCTCGGTGCTGATCTCCGCCTTCAACGCCCTGAGCCTGTCGCCGGCGCTGTCGGCGCTGCTGCTCAAGCCGCGCCGGGAGTCCCGCGGTCCCCTGGCCCGCCTCTTCGGCGGTTTCAACCGCGTCTTCGCCCGGGCCACCGACGGCTACATCAGCGCCTCGCGCTTCCTGATCCGCAAGTCCGTCGTCGGCCTGGCGATCCTGGCCATCTTCGCGGGGCTGGCGCTCTGGCTCGGCAAGAGGGTTCCCGGGAGCTTCGTGCCCGACGAGGACCAGGGCTACTTCTTCCTCAACTTGCAGCTGCCGGACGCCTCCTCCCTGCAGCGCACGGACCTGGCGTGCCGGAAGATCGACGCCATCCTCGCCAAGACGCCGGGCGTCGGCTACTACACCACGATCGCCGGCTTCAGCCTGCTCTCCTACGTCTCGGCGTCCTACTACGGCTTTTACTTCGTCGGGCTGAAGCCCTGGGAGGAGCGATCCGGCTCGGGCCAGTCGGCGCAGGCGCTGATCGCGAAGATCAACCAGGACCTGAAGGAGCAGCTCCCCGAAGCCACGGCCTCGTTCGGCTTCCTGCCTCCCCCCATCCCCGGCCTCGGCTCGGCGGGCGGCTTCTCGCTGTGGCTACAGGACCGCAGCGGCGGCTCGGTCGACTTCCTGTACCAGAACCTGCAGAAGTTCCTGACCGCGGCGCGCAAGCGGCCGGAGCTGCAGGGCGTCAACGCGGTCTTCCGCGCCGGCGTGCCGCAGGTCTACGTCGACGTCGACCGCGACAAGGTGATCAAGCAGGGCGTTCCGATCGGCGACGTGTACCAGACGCTGCAAGCGTTCCTGGGCGCGGTCTACGTCAACCAGTTCAACCGCTTCGGCCGCCAGTGGCGGGTCTTCATGAGCGGCGAGCCCACGGCGCGCGCCAGCGCCGAGGCGATCGAGCAGTACTACGTCCGCAACAATGACGGCAACATGGTGCCGCTCTCGGCGCTGGTCACCATCCGGCACACCGCCGGGCCGGAGTACACGACGCGCTTCAACCTCTTCCGCTCGGCACAGATCACCGGCTCGGCATCGGCCGGCCACAGCTCGCAGCAGGCGATGGCCGTTCTCGAGGCGGTCGCGAAGCAGACCCTGCCCCCGCAGATGAGCTACGCGTGGGCCGACCTCTCCTACCAGGAGCAGAAGGCGGAGGGGACGTCCGGCAAGACGTTCGCCCTGTCGCTGATCTTCGTGTTCCTCATCCTGGCGGCGCTCTACGAGAGCTGGTCGCTGCCCTTCAGCGTGCTGCTCTCGGTGCCGGTCGCCGTCTTCGGCGCCTTCGCCGGCCTGCTGCTACGGCACTTCGATTTCGACGTCTACGGCCAGATCGGGCTGGTGATGCTCATCGGGCTCGCCGCCAAGAACGCCATCCTGATCGTCGAGTTCGCCAAGGACGAGCTCGAGAAGGGGCGCCCGCTCGAGGAGGCGGCGCTCGCCGGCGCCCAGCTCCGGCTGCGACCCATCCTGATGACCTCGTTCGCCTTCATCTTCGGCTGCGTGCCGCTGTGGATCGCCAAGGGAGCGGGGGCGGGCGCGCGAGAGATCCTGGGGACCTCGGTGATCAGCGGCATGGTGACGGCCACCGGCTTCGCCATCTTCCTCATCCCGATGCTGTTCGTGGTGGTCGAGAGGATCTCCGGGGCGGAGCGCCGCCAGCGGCGCGGCCAGGGTCAGGACGAGGGGCCGCCGCCGGGTGGAGGCCCGGCCGAGGACCGGCGCGAGGAGCGCCGCGAGGACCGCGAAGAGATCCCCGAGGAAGCGCCGGTGGGGGCGCCCGGATGAGAGGGATGAGAGGGACGAGAGGGGCGAGAGGGGCGAGGCGGCCCGCCGTCGCGCTGCCGCTCGTCGCTGCGGTGCTCCTCGGGACAGCAGCCGCCGCCCTGGCCGGCTGCACGGTGGGTCCGGGCTACCGGCGGCCG
>DATNKH010000010.1:0-4945 GCA_035603475.1 Thermoanaerobaculia bacterium | reverse complement strand
CGGCTTCCGCGGCCCGTTGCTCGAGCGCGAGCTGGCGGCGGCGGGACTCCACCTCGCGTCCTGGACCCGGCGCGGCTTCGACACCGTCTCGCGCGATCCCGGGCGGGTGGCTGCACGCCTGCTGAAGAGCGCCGCCGGCGGCGACGTCCTGCTGCTGCACGACGGCTCGGCGGCGCGCGACCGCGGCGGCGCGCCCGTCGTGCTCGCGGCGCTGCCCCGCCTGCTCGACGAGCTGGCGCGGCGTGACCTGCGCGCGGTGCCCTTGCCGATGCCCGCCGGCGCCGCCGGTGCCGGCGACGGCGACGACGACCGCGACGACCGCCACGGGGAGTCGAGCTGAGCGTGGCCGTGGAGACCGCGCCGCGGCGCGGCCGGAAGGTCAAGCGCAAGCTGCGCGAGCTGCTGTATCAGCTGCGCATCGAGGGAGGCACTCCCGCGCGCCAGGCGGCCGCCGTGGCGCTCGGCCTCTTCATCGGCTGCACCCCGCTCTACGGGCTGCACCTGCCGCTCTGCGTCGTCCTCGCCCGCATGCTCGGCGTCAACCGCATCAAGACCTACATCGCCGCCCACATAAGCACGCCGGTGCTGATGCCGTTCCTGCTCTTCTTCGAAGTCCAGACGGGCAAGCTGGTGCGGCGCAAGCCGCTGCTGTCCCTGCGTCCCTCGCAGGTTCCCGAGCATTGGCGCTGGGATGCCGCGCACCTGACCTTCTGGCACTGGAAGTCCTGGGGCGACCTGCTCGTCGGCAGCGTCGTCCTCGGCGTGGCGCTGGCGGCGCTCTGCGGGCTCGTGACCTACGTCCTGCTCCGCCGCGGCCAGCGCCCGCCCGCGGTCGAGGCGCTGATCGAGGAGACCGCCCGACGCTACCTCGACGCCGGGCTGGTCCAGTGCGAGCTCGTGCGCGGCAAGCTGCGCCACGACCCGGTCTACTTCGCACTGCTGCGCGACGGTGCGCTGCCGAACGGCGGGCGGCTGCTCGACCTCGGCTGCGGGAGGGGCATCACCCTGGCCCTCCTCGCCGCCGCCGGCGACCAGCGAGACCGCGCCAACTACCCGGAAGGCTGGCCGCCCCCGCCGAATCTGCAGCTGCTCGGCATCGACGCCGACCCTCGCCGCGCGGCGATCGCCAGGATCGGTCTGCAGGGGCGCGCGGCCGTCGAGACCGCGGACGCGCTCGCCGCCCCGCTGCCGCCGGCCGACGCGATCCTGCTCATCGACGTCCTCCACTACCTGCCGCCTGCCGATCAGCAGCGCCTGCTGTCGCGGGTCGCCGATGCCCTACCCCCCGGCGGCCTGCTGCTGGTGCGCGAGGCCGACGCCGACGCCGGCCTGGGCTTCCTCTCCATCTGCCTCTCCGAGCGCCTGGCAACGCTCTGGCGCCGCGACTGGCGCCAGTGGCGTCATGGCTTCCACTACCGCTCCCAGTCCGGCTGGCTCGACCTCCTCACCGCCCGCGGCCTCATGGTCAAGGTCAACCCCATGGGCATGGGCACTCCGTACGCCAACGTGCTGATCGCGGCCGTGCGGGCCTGAAGCCGGCACAGAGAGAAAAGCCGCTCTTGCCCCAGCCGTTTCATTACGCCAGGTGGCGCCGGCCTCAGTAGAAGCTCTTGAGCAACGCCGCCACCGCGACGACCAGCAGGAACCAGGCCGCCAGCTTGCGGAACCACGGCTCGGCGGCGCGGGCGACGATCCTGGCGAGCGGGTACAGCGCCGCGATCGTGCAGGCGGCGGTCAGCGTGACCGTCCAGCCCGTGAAGCGGCCGTACTCGCCGTCGAGGACCAGGCCGGCGGCGGTGAAGAGATAGAGCAGCAGGAAATAGCCGGTCAGCAGCCCCTTGATGGATCTCGTGGAGGTCTCGGTCGCGAGGTAGTAGAGCGCCACCGGCGGACCGCTGAAGCTCGCCCAGACGTTCATCGCGCCGCTCAGGAAGCCGGCCGCGACCAGCTTCGCCCGGCTCCTCGGCATCGCCAGCTCGGGCCTGGCGCAGAGCACCACCGCCAGCGCCAGCAGCGGCACCAGGCACAGCCGGAAGAGCAGCGCCGGTTCCACCAGGCGCAACGCCGCGATGCCGGCGGCGATGCCGGCCAGGGCCGCCGCCTGGAGCTTCAGGGCGTCCAGCAGCCGCAGCTCGCCGCGGAGCTCGATCGCCAGCGCCAGCCCGAGCAGGATCTCCAGCAGAATGGCGGCCAGCACCGCCTCGCGAGCCGGCAGGAAGAAGCTCGCCAGCGGCACGAAGGTGAGCGAGAAGCCGAATCCCAGCACGTGCCGCGCCACCAGCGAGACCGCGGCCGCGGCGACGGTCAGGACGAGTGTGAGGACCATGCGGGGCGGACTCGCCGGGACGCTTGCCAGGACGCTTGCCAGGACGCGCTAGCCGGGACGCTCGTGCGGTCTCGCCGCCCGCTCAGCCGGGCAGACCGATGGTGACCCGCAGATCCGCGGGCCGCAGGTGGCGGCGCGCGGCCGCCTCGCAAGTGCGGCGGTCCAAGGCACGAAGGTCGGCGGCGCGGCGCTGGGGGTCGTCCAGGGGCAGGCCGTACTGCTCGGCCTCGAGCAGGATCTCCGCCCACTGGCGGGCGGTCTCGCGGCGGAAAGGCTCCACGCCCAGGAGGTAGGACCGGGCCTCCTCGAGCTCGTGGTCGCCGATGCCGTCGCCGGCCAGGCGCGCGATCTCCTCGACGACGCCTTTCTCGGCCTGGCCGGCGGTGGCAGGCGCGGTGGCGACGTAGGCGACCAGGCGGCCAGGGTCTTCGCCGGCGCCGGCGACGGTCTGGGCGTGAGCGGTGTAGGCCAGGCCCTCGCGCTCGCGGATGCGCGTGGGGATGCGGCCGGTGAGACCGGCGCCGGAGCCCAGGATCACTGCCACCAGCTCGAGCGCCGTGTAGTCCGGATGACGGCGGGGCACGGTCAGGTGACCGACGTAGAGGTGGGCCTGGTCCTCGGACTCGACCTTCACCTGGTGGCGGCGCTCGGGCAGGCCGGCCGGGGCGGCGGGCGGCGGGAACGGCTGGGCGCGCGGCGGCAGGTCGCCGAACAGGCGCTCGAGGCGCCGCTCGACGGCGTCCTCGTCGATCACCCCGGCGACCGCCGCGATGACGCCGCCGGCGAGGGCGGTGCGGTGCAGGCCGGCGCAGTCGGCGGCGGTGACCGTGCGCAGGCTGGCAACGTCGCCGAGCACCGGGCGGCAGCGCGGATGCGGCGTGTAGAGGTGCTCGAGGAAGCCCCAGGCGGACTTGACGTCCGGCTGGTCGGCCAGCCCCTCGAGCTCCGCCGCCGCCTGCTTGCCCAGCCAGGCGCAGCGGTCCTCGGGGAACGACGGCTCGCGCACCAGCTCGGCGGCCCACTCGAGCGCGAGCTCCCAGTCGGGCGCCAGGGCATCGACGTTGACGCCGTGACCCTCGAAGGCGCCGAAGCTCGACAGCTCCATGCCGCGCCCCTCGGCGTCGGCGGCGATGCGCCGCCAGTCCCGCCGGCGCGTCCCCTCCTCGAGCATGCGTCCGGTCAGCAGACCCTGGCCCGGGATGCTCTCGACCCGGGTGCCGGCATTCAGCCACAGGCGCACCGCGACCACCGGCGCGCCTTCCACCCGCCGCACCCGCGTCGTCAGCCCCGGCCTGCCCGCCGCCGCGATTCTGTCCGCTGTCTCGACCATGCGCGAATGCCGTCTAGAAGCGCCTCGCTCGGTTGATTCCTATTCGACTCGCCGGCCCACTAGGAGCGCGGCAGCGACCACCCCAG
Source organism: Thermoanaerobaculia bacterium (assembly GCA_035603475.1). Taxonomy (GTDB): domain Bacteria; phylum Acidobacteriota; class Thermoanaerobaculia; order Multivoradales; family UBA5704; genus JASLEW01. The sequence continues at coordinate 1,203 of DATNKH010000010.1, read as the reverse complement.
CACGCTGCCGAGCTCGGGCCGCAGGTAGCGCCCCGCCGCCTCGTGCAGGGCCGCGGGGCTGGCGGCCAGCAGCCGGCGCATCTGACGATCCAGGTGCTCGGCGTCGAAGAGCGCCAGCGCCACGGCGAGGGACAGCGCCTGCTGCTCCACGCGCTCGTGGTGCAGCACCCAGTCGGCGAGCGCCACCTGGCGCGCCCGCTCGACCTCCTCGAGCCCGGGCCGCGTGCCCACCAGCTCCGCCAGCAGGCCCAGCAGCTCACCCTCGACCCGCGCCGGCTCGACGCCGGGCACGACCTCGGCCGCGATGGTCAGGTGGCTGGCTTCGAGGCCTTCGCTCAGGTCGGTGTGGATCCAGCTGCACAGCTGCCCTTCGTCCACCAGCGCCCGGTAGAGCCGGCTGCTGCGGCCGCTGCCCAGCAGAGCGGCGAGCAACCTCAGCAGCGCGTGGTCGGGATGATCGCCCGCCGGCGCCGCCAGCGACAGCAGCAGGCGCGGCACCTCGCCCTTGCGCCGGCGCAGCCGTGCCATGCCCTCGGGCCACGCCACGGCCGAGGCGCCGGCGCGCTGCTCGGCGCCCGGCGGCAGGCCGCCCAGCGTCCGCTCGACCTCGCTGAGGACCGTCTCCTCCGCCGCCTCGCCGGCCACCACCAGCACCGCGTTGTCGGGCCGGTAGAAGCGCCGCTGGAAGGTTGCCAGCTCCTCGCGGCCGGTCGCCCGCAGCTCGCCGCGGGTGCCGAGCACCGGCCGGCCGTACGGGTGGCCACGGTAGAGCCGCGCTTGCACCGCGACCTCCAGGGCATCCCAGGGCTCGCTGTCGTACATGGCGATCTCCTCGCGGATGACCTGGCGCTCGCTGGCCACCTGCCGCGGATCCAGGGTCAGCGATGCCATGCGGTCCGCCTCGATCGCCAGCGCCTCGGTCCAGCGGTCGGCGGCGAAGCTGAAGTAGTAGGTCGTGGAGTCGTGGCTGGTGAAAGCGTTGTTCGAGCCGCCCAGCGCCTGGGTCCGCCGGTCGATCTCGCCCGGCCCGAACCTCGCCGAGCCCTTGAACATCATGTGCTCGAGGAAATGGGCGGCGCCGCCGTGGCCGGGGGGATCGTCGCGGGTGCCGGCGCGCAGGCAGAGCGCCGTGGTCACCACCGGCGACTGGCGGTTCTCCAGCACGCAGACCGTCAAGCCGTTGGCGAGCCGGGCGAACTGGCG
>DATNKH010000009.1:0-5730 GCA_035603475.1 Thermoanaerobaculia bacterium | reverse complement strand
CGCCCAGGACTACATGGAGACCGGGACCCCCGGGCGCAAAGGCACGTCCTCGGGCTGGTTGAACCGGGCGGTGGGCCTGATGGGGCACGACCGCACGCCCTTCCGGGCGGTGGCGATGACGCCGTCGCTGCCGCGCTCGCTCTACGGCGACGAGCCGGCGGTGGCGGTGACCAACCTCGCCGATTTCCGCGTCAAGCTCCCTGGCGCCGACCAGGTGGCGGCGGCGGCGGGGGAGGGCTTCGAGGCGCTCTACGAACGCACCTCCCAGGGCCTGCTGCGCAGCACCGGCACCGAGACCTTCCAGGCCATCGACATGCTGTCGGTGACCGACGTCGCGCACTACCAGCCGGCCAATGGCGCCGCCTATCCGAAGAGCCCGCTGGGCGATGCGCTGCGGCAGATCGCGCTGCTGATCAAGTCGGACGTCGGCCTCGAGGTGGCCTTCGCCGAGTCGGGCGGCTGGGACACCCACGTGCAGCAGGGCACCGTCAACGGCACCTTCTTCCGCCGCGCCCAGGATCTCGCGCAGTCGATCCAGGCCTTCTGGACCGACCTCGGCCCGCGCCAGGACGACGTGATGCTGACCACCATGACCGAGTTCGGCCGCACCGCGCGCGAGAACGGCTCGGGCGGCACCGACCACGGCCACGGCTCATGTCTGTTCGTGCTCGGCAACCGCATCGACGGCGGCAAGGTGCACGGCCATCTTCCCGGCATCCAGCCCGACGCCCTCTACGAAGGCCGCGACCTGCCGGTGACCACCGACTTCCGCGCGGTCTTCTGCGAGCTGGCCGGCAAGCACCTCGGCATCAGGGACGACGGCGCCCTTTTCCCCGAGTGGAGCGGCCGGCGCCTGCCGATCCTCCGCGCCTGAAGCCGCCAACCCCTCGTCTAATCTCCGATCGCAGGATCCTCCGCGCGGGCCGGTTGCGTAAGCCGGCCCGCCCTTTCCGTCTATCGAAGCAGGGGCTTATACTCGCGCCATGACGGTGACTGTGGACCTGCTCACGGAAGCCCCGCTGGCGCCTCCGGCTGGACTCGGGCCTTACCGGCAGAAGGACTATGAAGCGCTGCCGGACGAGCCCCGTTGCGAGCTGCTGTTCGGCAGGCTTTACGTGATGCCCGCTCCCACCCTGCGGCACCAGGCTGTCTTGGGGGCGATGTGGCTGCATCTCACCCGGATCGCCCAGGCCTCCGGAGGGCGCGCCTACTTCGCGCCGCTCGACGTCGTGCTGGCCGACCATTCCGTGGTGCAGCCGGACGCGATCTACGTCTCGCCCGAGCGTTTCGGCATCCTGAAGCGACGGATCGAGGGCGCTCCCGACCTCCTGGTCGAGGTCCTCTCGCCCGGCACCGCCCGCCGCGACCGGGGCGAGAAGCTGATGCTCTACGCCCAGACCGGCATCCGCGAGTACTGGATCGTCGACCACGAGGTGCGCCAGATCGAGTTCCTGATCAACGAGGCAGGCCGCTTCGTCGTCGCTTTTCCCGAGGCGGGACGGTACCAGTCCGAGAGCCTGCCCGAGCTCCATCTCGACGTCGCCGACTTCTGGCGCCAGGTCGAGAACCAGTTGCCCCCGGGACCGTAGCGGTCCTGATCCTCCTTACCAACCAAGATCCGCGGTATCCGTGCCGCCGGCGCCTGTCAGGCGGCCCTCGTATCGGTCCGCCGCAGGCGAGCCAGGCTGTGGTGGATGACGAACCCGCCAGCAGGGTGGTCCCCGCCGAAACCTGCGGCCGGGCAGCGGAGTATTGGCTGATGGAGGGGTCGCCGCCATGCCGCTGCCGAAGCCGCCAGTCACCGGGTTGACAGGCAACTACCTCAGTAGTACTATCCCGGTAGTGGAGGTGACGACGATGCCGAACGGGACCATCGAAGCGGAGCCCGAACCCGAGAGCGAAGGCGGCGGCGTGCGCCTGGGCAAGCTGCAGCTGGCCATCATGCGCGTGCTGTGGCGGCGCGGCGAGGCGGCGGTCGCCGAGGTCCACGAGGATCTCGAGGCCGAGCGCGACCTGGCGCCGACGACGGTGGCGACCATGCTCGTCAAGCTCGAGCACAAGGGCGTCGTCGCTCATCGCACCGAGGGGCGCCGGTTCATCTACCGGCCGCTGGTGGACGAGGAGCTGGTGCGGCGCTCGATGGTGGACGATCTGACCTCGCAGCTCTTCCACGGCGACGTCACGGCGCTCGTCAACCACCTGCTCTCCGAGCATTCCATCGAGCCGCAAGAGCTCGCCGAGCTGCGCACGCTGATCAGGGCGCGCGAGCGCGGGCTCGGCCGGCGCGCCGGCAGCGGCGCCGAGACTTCGGCGCGACCCGAGGAGGAACGCTGATGCTCCACTCCTTGACGATCCCCACGGTCGCGGACCAGGCGCTCGCCTGGCTGCTCACCTATGCGCTGCATAGCACGCTGCTGCTGGTCTCGGCCTGGGCCGTGACGCGCCGCCTGGGCGGCCGGCGGCTGCGGCTGCAAGAGACGATCTGGCGTTGCGCCCTGCTGGGGGCCCTGGTCACAGCGCCGGCACAGCTCGCTCTCGGCCAGCTGGGCCACGCGCCGATCGCCGGGCGTTGGACTCTCGCCGCCGGCGGCAAGGCGCCTGCCGTGCTGGCGCGGCCAACGGAGACATCGACCGCTTCGACCGCTGGGGTGGTCGCCGAGTCGGGGACGGGGATGCCCGAGAGCCCCGCGACGGCCGCCGGCGCAGCCGGGCTTGCCTGGCGCGAGGGGCGACAGGGAGGCGCGAGCCCCGAGAGTCGCGCCGGTCGCGCGCGGCACGCCGCCGCCGAGAGCGCCGCGGCGGCGGATGCGCGGCGCCCGCTCGAGCGGGCCTTGGGACGTGCCTGGACGCCGCTGCGGCCGTTGCTGTTGCCGGCCTGGTTCCTGGGGGCGCTGGTGCTGACTCTCGGCTATGGCCGCTCGTACCTGGCATTGCGGCGGCGGCTGCGCTACCGCCCGCAGGTGGTGGGCGGCGGCGTGGTGGCGCGCCTTGCCGGGCTGGTGCGCCAGTCGGGGCTCACGCGGCGGGTGCGCCTCACTTGCACCTGGCGGCTGCGGGTGCCGGTGGCCCTCGGGCTGCGGACGGCAGAGGTGTGCGTGCCGCCGCGCGCGCTGTTCCAGCTGGACGACGAGCAGCAGGACGCACTGCTGGCCCACGAGCTGGCGCACCTGGCGCGGCGCGATCCCGTCTGGCTGCCGCTCACCCAGGTGGTGGTGGCCGTCTTCTTCTTCCAGCCGCTGAACTGGCTGGCACGGTGGCGGCTGGGCGAGCTGTCGGAGCTGCTCAGCGACGAATGGGCCGTCGCCCGCACCGGCCGGCCGCTGTCGCTCGCCGGCTGCCTCGCCGAGGTCGCCGGATGGTCGCTCGCCGGGCGCGGCTTCAACACGACGTCGCGCCGGACCACCCGCCTCCCGGTCCCGGGCATGGCCGCCGGCCGGCCGTCGCAGCTCGCCCACCGCATCCGCCGGCTGCTGGACGGCGCTCCTACGGCTTCGACCACGCAGGTGCCGATGACGCCGCTGGAAGGACCGGGGCCGGCCCGCCGCCGACTCGCCGTCCTCCTCGCCGCGGTGCCCACGGTGCTGCTGGCGGTAACCCTGGCGGCGCCAGGCGTCTCGGCAGGCTCGTCCCCATCGCCGGCGATCGCGCCGGCCTGCCCTGGCGGCTGCGCCACCGCTCCTGACGTCGCATCGGGGAACGCGGTCGCTTGCGGCGAGCACGCCACGGTCGCATCAGCTGCCGCTGCCGTCGCGGCGCGGCCGGCCGAGAGTGCGGCGCAGACGGCGCCGATGGTGGCGAGCGCCGTCGCTCCCGGAGCGGCGGCAGACGGCGCCTGCCCCGCGGCGCGCGCCTCGATGGTCGTCGCGGCCCTGGCGCCTGCCGAGGTCCAGGAGCAAGAAGCCGCGGCCGCTCCCGCAGCGGCGGAGGCCGACGCCCGCTCCGCGTCGCCCGCGTCGCCATCCAGCGCGGCCGAGCCGCCGCACCCCGAAGCAGCGGCCGCCGGAACGGCTCCTACCGCCGCTTCATCCGCGGCTCCACGGTCCGCGGCGACCCGCGACCTGGATGCGGAGCGCGAGCGTCTCGCGGCGGCGGCCGCACGCCTCGAGCAGCTGGACAAGCTCGGCACGCTCTCCCGGGAGCAGATCGCGGCGATCACCGCGTCCGTCGAGCGCATCTCGCGCGAGATCGACGGGCGGCTCGGCGAGCAGCTCGAGCAGCTGAATCACCAGCTGGCGGGCGCCCGCGCCGCCCAGCCGCACCTGGCGGATCTGCCGGCCGCGGAGATGGCCGAGCTGGGCGCGGAGCTGGCGGGGATGACGGCGCAGCTGCATCCCTCGGCGCAAGAGATGGCGGCGATCGATGCCGAGTTGCGCCAGCTCGGCTCCGAGCAGCCGCACCTCTCCGCCGAGGAGATCGAGCACATCCAGCACCTCCAGGAGGAGGCGATGCGCGGCCTGCGGCCGTTGCCGAAGCTGGGCCTCAGCCAGGCCGAGATCGACCGTCTCCACGCCGAGGTCAAGCGCACCCTGGAAGAGATGCCGAAGCTCCATCTCTCCCAGGCCGATCTCGACCGTCTCCGCGGCGAGATGAAGCGCACGATCGAGGAGCACACGGCCGCGAGGCCCGAGGCCATGTCGCCCGCCGAGCGCGAGAAGCTCGTCGCCGACGCCCGCCGTCTCGCCGAGCAGCTGCGCCCCGATCAGGCCCAGCTGGAGGCCCTGCGGAACAGGATACGGCACGAGCACGAAGAGCTGACCCGGGCCCTCGCCGAGCAGCGCGCCGAGATCGAAGCCATGAGGCGGGAGCTCCAGCAACAGACCCAAGCCCTCCGCGACCAGGCCCGCCGCCTCACCGATGCGCGCCGCACCCACCCGAAGTCCAGCTCCGTACCGCGGCCTCCACGCCCGGCCGCGCCCGCGAGACCCGCGGCGCCAGCCGCACCGGCCACGCCGGCTGCACCAGCGGCGCCGGCGGCCCCGACCGCAGCGGCGCCACCCGCCGCTCCGGTTCCGCCGCTAGCGCCGGAAGCCCCTCAGGCGCCGGAAGCCCCGTCGCCGCCCCCTTCCTGCGCCGGCTGAGCCCGGCGCCTGGGGGCCTCAGCACCCCCGCGATCCTCGGCTACAATACCGCCGGAAGCGCTAGGGGGCTGGTGCCTCTTGCGGTCTTCAAAACCGTTGTCGCGAGCCGTAGCGGCCCGCGAGGTGGGTTCGATTCCCATGCGCTTCCGCCACTTCCATGCTCGCCTACGCAGTGACGCTCTGAGTTTCGCCGACATGCCCGGGGCGCGCTGCCGGCCATCTCCGGCACTGTAAGGGGTAGGTGACCACTCACCGGAGGGAGGCGAGGAATGCACAAGAAGAGCAGGATCAAGCTGAATCGTGAGACCTTGCGCCGGCTGCAGGGCGAGCAAATCGACCTCCAGGAGGTGCGAGGGGGAATCCTCACCGTCCGCACCTGCGGTGTCCCGTGCAGCGACCAGTGCACCACCGGTTGCTCCGTCGCCGGACCGACCTGTCCTCCGTAGCGGCCCGACGACGCCCGCCTGGGTACTCGCCGGCCGCTTGACGGCGGCAGCTCGCGACAGATAGCTCAGCGCAACCTGTCAATGCTGGCGACCCGCAAGGCGCGCCGCATCGGCCGTGACGAAAAGCACGGAGCCGGGATCGATAGGCATACGAGGCCCTCACCAAGGGAGTGGCGGCTGCGGCCCACGAGGGGCCGAGCCCCTCC
>DATNKH010000008.1:0-7359 GCA_035603475.1 Thermoanaerobaculia bacterium | reverse complement strand
TTTGGGCGAGGGTCCAAGTCTGGAGGGCGGCGGAGTAGGACTGCGCACCCTCGCCCAAACGGCGGGAGGGCGACAAGGGCAATCTAGCAATCAAGGACACTACCTAGTACTGCACCCGCTGCTCCAGCACCTGGTAGGCCTGCTGGAGACTGAGCGTGCTCGTGACTTGCAGCTGCTTGACGCTGCTCCAGGTCCCGTCCGGCTGGGTGTTGGTGTAGTAGACCGTGCCGCCATTGGGGTCGGCCCAGGCAGCCAGGGCGTCGACGCCGCTCCGCGACAGGAACAGCTGCAAGTTGGTGGCACCGACGCCGGCCGGCAACGGCCGGCTGGAGGTGACGCGGAACTGCAAGTAATGCGTCGGCGCGTTCGGCACCAGGATCGCGACCACCTGCGGGGGGACGATCTGACCGCCCCCGCCGTAGCCGCCCAACCGCAGCCCGCGCCTGGCGAACCTGGCGCCGGTCTCGACGATGGTGGCGCCGATCCTGTCGGCCATGGTGGTGAGGTTGGTCGCGCCTGCCAGGGTCTGGGCCTGAGCCGCATTGGAGATGGCCTGCAGCGCCTCGGGCTGGAAGGCCCCACCGTTGCTCATGATCACCGTCTGGACCTGGGTGGCGAGAGCGCTGAGCTGACCGGGGAAGTACTGCGCGCCATTGGCGAGGACGGCTGCCGAGCAGGTGTCCGCGAGGATGCGGAGCTCCTCGGGCAGGACGTCGACCTCGACCTCGGTGACCATCCCGGAGGCGGCGGAAGCGAAGCCGGTCGCCACGGTGGTCGTGTCACGCCCGGGCTGAACCGCCGGGGTGTAGGTGAGGGGCGAGGAGAAGGGCCCCGGACCCGCCCCCGGCGCCGTCCTGCCCGATTGATCCAGGGCATCGAAGGTGTTGAGGTGCGTCGGCGCCGGCACGACGCCGATCCAGGCGCCGTCCTCGAAGATCACCGGCGCGTAGTAGGCCTGGTTGAGGCCGTTCGTCGCGGCCTCGGACCAGACGACGTGCAGCACCGTACGGTTGTGGGTCACCGGGTTGCTGGAGACCGGGTCCGTCTCCTGGTGGGTGTCGCGGGTCACCGCCAGCTGGGGCGGCGTCTTGGACGCAGAGGGATTGCCGATGATGGTGATCGCCGGCGACCACTGGTTGGCGGTGTAGCTCTCGAGCTCGATCACCGCGCCCCCCGACTTGCTGCTGGAGAGCCAGACCACGTACAGCGTCTTCGAGGCGTCCTCGTAGATCAGCGCCGGCGAGCTGGCGACTGTGCCGTCCGGGCTGCCCTGCACCAGCTGGCGCTGGAGCGTCGCGCCGGGCAGGGTCGTGTCGAGCGCCAGGACAGGTGTCGAGGGATCGTAGGTATTCGAGGCCGGGAAGAGTGCGCCGTAGGGGCCGGCCCTCACCACGTAGAGCTGGCCGTCGGCACCCAGCGCCGTGTCGAGGTGATCGGCGCGGGAAGCGACCGGCAGGGCCACGGAGAGCGCCAGGCAGAAGGCGAGAACGGTAAGAGCGGCGAGAGATCGGATTGTCTTGTGCATGGCCCTGACCTCACGCATGGAGATTGACCAGCTTCCTGATGTCCACCGCGAGCAGGAAGACGGGCAGATAGGGTGACTCCGGGAAATAATCGCGCTGCAAGCGGGTGAAGTAGGCGTTCGCCCTCGCGGTGTCGCCGCTCAGGTTCGCGGTCTCTCCGAGCAGGTACAGGGCGTTCTTGATGGCCTTCGAGTCGCCCGTCCTCTCGGCCAGCGCGAAGGCGGCAGCGCCCTGGCGCCGCGCATGCTCGAAGTGCTCGGTCTCGAGGTGGGCGAAGCACAGCGCGAGCCTCGGCAGCACCTGGTAGCGTTCGGCCGAGAAGCGCCGCAACAGCCGCAGGCTCTCGTAGAGGCAGGAGTAGCCTTCGGCGAAGCGCTTCTGCAGCACGCGGCAGTAGCCCAGGTTGTTCAAGATGCGCGCCCGCCACACTCCCGGATCGGGAAGCAGCTGTGCCGCGGCCTCGTACTCGCTGCATGCCTGGTCGATGTAGCTTTGGCCGAGCAGGCCGTTGCCCACCTGGTTGCGGCTGAAGGCGATCCAGTCCGCGCGGCCCAACTGCAGCGCGCGGTCGCAGGCGATCCGGGCGTAGAACAGGCTCTTCTTATAGTCGCCGAGGAACTGGTAGTGGATGGAGATGTTGTTGGCCGCGACCCAGCAGTTGCTGGCGTCGCCGTTGCGCATCAGGATCTCGCGCAGGCGCGGCAGCTCGCCGTCGCCGCGTCCCAAGTGGATGGCGACCGCTGCCAGCGCGCAAACCGCGCCGTCGATGCGCCGCGGGTCGCCGCGCTCCTCGGCCCAGGCCAGGGCGCCCTTGATGATCTCCTCGGCCTCCTCCAGCTGGCCGGCCTCGACCAGTTTTCTCCAACGCTCGCGGAAGTCCTCGAAGACATCAGGGCTCTCGCCCTGGCTCAACTCACTCATCCCTGCTCCCTCCACCGTGCCGGCAGACCGGCGCGGATAGCAAGGCCGGTGCTGGTTCGACTCGCGTTACCTACCGCCAGCCGTATTGCTGCCTGACGAAGGCTCGGACCGATTGGCACGGGTCACGTCGCCCATCGCGGGCCTGCCGGTCTCGCCGGCCGCCCTGGTCGGGGCCAGCTCGACAGGCCCTTCACTGCGGATCTGGACTCGCTTGAAAGCGATGAAGTCTTCGACCTCCCGCTGAACGTCACGCGGCAGGGAGTTGAACTCTTGGACGAGCTGCACGTCACGCGGGGTGATCGACTCCTGGGCCACTCCTTCGAAGAACTCGCCGATGCTCATCTTGAACTCGGCAAGGATGCGGAACAGGGTGTCGAGGCTGACCCGGTACTCTCCCTGCTCCATGCGTGACAGGTCGGATTGCTGGATGCCCAGGCGCGCGGAGAGCTCGACCTGCGTCAGCTTGTGCTCCTTGCGCAGCTGACGGATCTTGCGCCCCACCAGCTGAACCTGGCGGATCTTCTCGATGGTTGCCATTGGCCGTTACTCTCGTGGTCGGCCGCTATGTCATTCTGGCATAGGGCGATGCTTTTGAAGGATACTACGCCCGTGCCGCCGGGCTGTCAAATGGCAATCGAGGCATGTCAGGCGACAGGTGGTGTGGCGGGGCGAGGCGGGGAAGCGGCCCCCCCAAGGCTGCCGGAGGGCCGCTCACCAGTCTCGGAGGAATGCTAGGGCACCGATCAACGGCGATGGTGGTTCTTCCCGGTGTCGACGATGGAACCTCTTACGTCAATAGTGTCGTCCCCGCCGCGAACGCCCTCCATCGCCGGGGCCGGCAGGTTCCGCAGGGGGTTCTGAGAGGCCTTCTGCTGTTCGGTGGTGTTCTTTTTCACAGCGATCTCCTATAGAAGTGCTACAGGGTTGACTTCTTTCGACATACTAGTACTCTCAGAGTGCTTGTCAAGGGCAGTGGCAAGATCAGATTGTTGAGCGAGCCCGGATGAGCACGCAAGCGCTATCAAATTCAGCATTTGCCGTTTCTGCGCACTGAGGTTGGCCGCTCGCGCTTTCCCGTCGTGCTCGCAGCGGCTGGAGACGCCGCTCCTTCCTTATTCATAGCTGTATAGTGCCGGCGTCCGGCCGAGCGCCGTTCCAGTCCCGCCGGCACAAGGGAGGCACAAGATGGAGCGTGAGACGAGGTCCCGCCGCCGCCACAGTGCCCCAGGGGCGGGTCGCTCGAGTTGAGGCGCCACCTCTTCCTGCTCCGCGAGCTGGTCAAGCGCGATTTCCAGGGGCGCTACGCCGGCTCCCTGCTCGGCTTCGCCTGGTCCTTCATGCAGCCGCTCTGGCTGCTGGGGCTGTTCACCTTCGTCTTCTCCACGGTGCTCAAGATCAGGGTCGTCGACGCCGGCAATCCCGGCGGCCACTTCTCGGCCTACCTGTTCAGCGGCCTGCTGCCGTGGTTCGCGGTGCAGGAGGGAGTCCTGCGGTCCTCCACCGCGATCACCGACAACTCGGTGTTGGTCAAGAAGCTGCGCTTCCCGGCCGAGATCCTGGTGGTGGCGGTGGTGCTCGCCGCCCTGCTGCACGAGGCGATCTCGGCGGTGGTCTTCCTGATTGTCCTGGCAGCGCTCGGCGACCTCGCCTGGGGAGGCCTGCCGGTGCTGCTGGTGGCCCTGCCGCTGCAGGTGCTGTTGACGCTGGGCCTGGGCCTGCTGCTGGGCGCCGTGCAGGTGTTCTTCCGCGACACGGCGCAGTTGCTCAGCATGCTGTTCGCCGGCTGGTTCTACCTTACGCCGATCGTCTACTCGCTGAGCGCGGTGCCGGCGCGGCTGCAGCCCTGGATCGAGCTCAACCCCCTGACGCCGCTGGTGGTGCTCTACCGCCAGGCCTTCCTCAGCGGGCAGCTCCGGCTGGTGCCGGGGACCGGCGGCCTGGCGGTGGTCGCCGCTGTGCTACTATGCGCCGGCTTATGGCTATTCCGGCGGCTGAAAGTCGCCTTCGTCGACGAGATCTAGGAATCCAGGACGCTGATCCCCCGCTCTTGCTGGAGGTGTTCCTTGTTGGGTAGACGTACCGCACCGCTGCTTGTCGCAGCGTCGATCGTGGCTGCGATTGCTGCGCTGGGAGCGCGGGGAGGGTTGGCCGCGCGCGCCGCCGCCCCGCCGTCAACGCCGCCGCCGGCCGGCGGCGGCACGGCCGCCCCGGCAAGCGCCAGCCCCGGGACACCGTCTGCAGGCAGCCCGGCGCCTCGGGCCACGACCAGCCCGGCGCCTCCGACCACGACCAGCCCGGCGCCGCAGGTCAGCATCACGCCGCTGCCGCCCGGCGAGCATTGGCTGACGGACGAGCATGGCCGCAGGTACTACCTCCGGAAGATGAAGAAGGTCGAAGGCCAATACGCGCGGGTCGGCAAGGACCAGATCCGCACCGTCTGGGGCATCGTGATGACGGTCGCGAAGGAGGACAAGGGCTTCTTCTACTTCCGCGTCGACGAGATCCTGCCCGTGGGCCACGGTCCTGACCCCCGGCCCAAGCCCTTGACCGCCGAAGAGCAGGCGGCCCTCGTGGCGAGCTACGAGGTGGCGACTCCGGAGAGTCACCGGCTGAGCTTCGTCGACTTCGGGCACGGCCTTCCCACTTCCGGCCAGTGGCGGCACGGCTTCGACATCGCCGACATGAACGGGGACGGCCATCTCGACATCGTCCACGGGCCGCCGCGCAAGGGGCCCGGCTCCCCGCCGGTGATCTTCCTGGGCGACGGCAAGGGCAACTGGAGGCGCTGGACCGCGGCGAAGTTCCCACCCTTTCCCTACGACTATGGCGACGCCAAGGTCGCCGACCTCAAGGGCGACGGCCATCCAGGCATCGTGCTCGGCATCCACCTGAGCGGCATCACCGCCCTCGCGGGTGACGGCAAGGGCAACTTCACTTCCTGGAACCAGGGCCTGGACTTCGCGCTCCCCAGCGAGGCCGGCGCCGCGGCCTACTCCTCGCGCGCCATCGCCGTGGTGGACTGGAATCACGACGGCCGCATCGACATCCTGGCCAATGGGGAAGGGCCGCGGCTGGACCGCTCCGGCGAGCGGTTGCTGTCGCAGCCCGTGGGCACCGGCTCCGACGGACCGGTGCTCTACCTCAACCAGGGGGATGGAACCTGGAAGCGGAAGGATCAGGGCACCCTGGCCGCGCAAGGCTTCGGCGACGGCATCACGGTCGGCGACTTCAACGGTGACGGCAGGCCCGACTTCGCGACGGCGTCGAGCATCCTCGGATACTCCAAGCTGGTCCACCTGCAGCGCCCGGACGGCGGCTGGGACGACGTCGATCTGGCCGTGCGCAACGCTTACGTCGGCGCCGTGGCGGCCGGGGACTTCGACCACGATGGCCGTGCCGATCTCGCGGTCGGCTACGATTCCTTCGAGGGCGGCATCTGGCGGCATGGCATCGACATCTTCTACTCCCGCCCTGACGGCAAGTGGGAGCGCCGCACCCTCATGGCCGGCGAGAGCAAGGAGAACATCACCGCCATCGGGGTGGGCGACCTCGACGGCGACGGCAACCTCGACCTGGTGGCTCTCAGCACCGGCGGCGAGGTCTGGGTCTTCCTGGGGGACGGCAAGGGCTTCTTCACCCGCGAGACCCCTGGCCTCGCGTCACCGTTCCGGGGCTGCTGGGGTTACCACGTTCAGCTCGCCGATCTCGATGGCGACGGCAAGGACGAGATCGTGGCGTCCTTCGCCGGGGAGCGCGCCGTCGCGATCGCCGCGGTGGCCGGCCCGAGCACCTGCAGCTCGGGAGGCGGCATCGCGGCCTGGAAGGCGGTGCCGGCGGCGGGCGCCCAACCTCCCGGGAAGAGCGGCAGGCCTTGACACCCAGGCGTCCAGGCGAGGCTGGCAGGCCGAACCAGCGTCCGGCGTGGCTCCGGATCGATTTGGCCCTTGACATCCCGCCAGGACGTGCCTATAGTGCGAAAGCATAAATCCGGCCACGGGGACAGGCATCTGGAGACAGGGTGCCATCTCTCGTGGTGAAGACTGGCAACGAAGGTGGGGACGGACCGTCGCCAGAGCGGCGCAACGTCTTGCCGTAATTGGAGTTACAGGTTCCTAAGACTTTAAATAGGAGGTGATGCTACTTATCCGAGAGAGGGAGATGTGGACGACCTGGAAGGTTTCACTTGGTTCAGCAGCATCAGCAACACCTAACCCTAGGAGATTGTCTGTCATGAAGAAAACCGCATTGAGTCTCGCTCTCGTGGGCCTGCTGGCCCTGGGCGGTCAGGCGGCTGCTGTGATCTGCACCATCGACGCGGTGCCGGCGGCGACCCTGCTGCTGCCGTACTTCGAGGTGGATCTCAGCAACCCGAACGGGCTGACCACGCTCTTCTCGATCAACAACGCCTCGGCCACGGCGGTGCTCGCCCACGTGGTCATCCGCTCCGACCTGTCGGTCGAGGTCCTCGACTTCAACGTCTACCTGACCGGCTATGACGTGCAGACGATCAACCTTCGCGACATCATCGTCAACGGCAACCTGCCGCAGACGGCCTCGGCCGGACAGGATCCGACCGACACCATCAGCCCGAAGGGATCGCTCTCGCAGGACATCAACTTCGCGAGCTGCACCGGCCAGCTGCCGCCGCCGCCGCTGGATGCCCTCAGCATCGTGTACCTCCAGGAAGCCCTGACCGGCGGCTCTTCGGCCATTTCCAACACCCTCTGCGCGGGCCCGCCCTGCTGCGCAGGCCAGAGCCTGGGGGACCACATCGCCCGCGGCTACATCACGGTGGACACGGTGAACAACTGCACCCTGCTGCCACAGGATGCCCCCAACTACTTCGCGGCCGGCGGCACCGGCTCCGCCACCAACCAGAACGTCCTCTGGGGCGACTGGTTCATCATCAACAGCG
>DATNKH010000007.1:0-2799 GCA_035603475.1 Thermoanaerobaculia bacterium | reverse complement strand
CGGAAGCCGGTCTGGATGTCGCACAGCCGCTGGCCGGCGGCGAAGGAGATCGCCGCCGACGACAGCCGGTTGCTGGCCCGCCGCAGCCCGCTCATCTGGGTGAACAGGTGGTCCCGCACCCCCAGCACCAGGTCGGCCCCGGCCGCCGCGGCCAGCAGCTTGGGGATCTCCTCCGGCAGGTGCTGGCCGTCCGCGTCGAGCGTCACCACCGCCGTGAAACCGCGGCCGAAGAGGTCGCGGAAGGCGGCCGACAGGGCCGCGCCCTTGCCCTGGTTGGCCGGCAGCGACACGACGCGGGCGCCGGCCTGGCGCGCCGCCGCGGCGGTGCCGTCCGTCGAGCCGTCGTCGACCACCAGCACCTCCGGCAGCAGGCGCAGCACGCCCGCGACCACCGCGCCCACCGACGCCGACGCCTGGTAGGCGGGGATGGCGGCACCGATCCGGCCGGTCTTGAGGTCTTCGTCGTCCATCGCAAGATCTGATCGCAAGCGGGTTGCGCGCCAGGGGATCGTATCGGCAACGCGGCATCGTCCACCAGGGGTCCCGCTCGCATCGATCGCATCAAGGGCAGCCCAGGATCACCCAGGCCGCGGCACCCCCGGCGGCCAGGCTCGATGCCAGCAGCACCCGGGGCGGCGGCAGCGGGCTGCCGTCGTGCGGCGACACGCCGAGGTCGGGATCGGACTCGCCGAAGCCGGCCGTCGGCGCGGCGGCCACGCCGGCGACGGCGGCGGCCAGCACCGCAGCGGCGAGGAAGCCGCCGCCGTACTCGCCGGTGACGCCCTTCGGCGCCAGCACCGGCGGCAGCGGCGCCGCGCCCCAGGCCGCCCGCAGGACACTGGCCTCCAGGCGGTCGCCGGCGCGCGAGCCGGAAGCACCGGAGACGATGCGGTCGATCGCGCCGACCGCGCCATGGCCGGCACCGAGTGGCCCGAGTGGACTGCTGCCGCCAGGCTGATCGATCTCGGGTGCGGCGCCGCGGCGGACGAGCAGCCGCCGCAGGGCGCGCCCGAGCAGCTCGCCGCCGCCGCCCCACCCGGTCGGCGGCGCCGACGGGTCGAAGGCGCTGCCCCAGCCGCAAATCCGTGCCAGCGGCACCCGGCCAGCGCGGGCCGCTGCCGCCGCGCTTTCGAGCAGCAGCACCGTGGCGCCGTCGGCCGCCACCACCCCGTCGCGGCGGCGGTCGAAAGGGCGTCCGATCTCGCCGCAGCCGCCGGGATCCTCTGGGGCGTGCGCGCGCCGCGTGCCGCGCGCCGGCCGCGAGCGCCCGCGGGCCAGCGCGCCGAAGCGGTCGAGCAAGGCGTGCAGCAGCGGCGACATCTCGTCGACGGCGCCCACCAGCGCGCGCTCGGCGCTGCCGGCCGCCACCTCGGCGGCACCGCGCGCCACCGCCAGCAGCGGCCCCGCCTCGCGCTGGCACAGCGTGACGTTGGCGCCGCGGGCGCCGCACGCGATGGCGATCTGCGCCGCCGGCGCGTTGGCGACGCTCTCGGTGAAGAGATACGGCGAGGCGGCCTCCGGACCGTCGCGCAGCACCTGGCGCAGCAATGCCTCCGAGAACGAGCAGGGGCCGAACGCCGTGGACAGGACCACCGCCGTGCCGGGGCCGGCCAGCAGCGCCGGATCGAGCCCGGCGTCGGCGAGCGCCGTTCGGGTCGCGGCGACCGCCAGCCGCGACGGCGGGCCCATCCGCCGCGCCTCGGCGGCCGGAAGCCACGGCGCCAGGGCCGCGACCGGCGTGAGCAGCGCCCGGCGCGCGCCTCCCGGACGGTGGTAGCCGGCGCCGCGGTCGACCTCGATCGCCGGCGGCGGCGCTCCCGCCGCCAGCGCCCGCTCCAGGCTGGCGCGGCCGCAGCCGTGCGCGCCGGCGGTCCCGAGAGCGGTGACGACCACCTCGCGGTTCAAGGCGAGGCGCCTGTCCAGCGGGTGAAGACCAGGGCGGCGTTGGAGCCGCCGAAAGCGAGGCTGGTGGAGAGCGCCGCCCGCGCCGCCGGCAACGCCAGCGGCCGGCCGGTCACCAGCGCCGCCGGGCAGGCGTCGTCGATCGGGTCGGCATCGGCGGACACCGCGGGCACCGCGGACAGCGCGCACACCGCGGGCACCGGATGCAGCTCCCCCCGGGCCAGCGAGAGCACCGTGACCAGGGCCTCGATCGCTCCCGAGCAGCCCAGCAGGTGACCCACCGCTGCCTTGGTGGCGGTCACCGGGATCCGCCCGGCTCGCTCGCCGAAGACCCCGAGGAGGGCGCGCCACTCGGCGGCATCGTTGAGCGGCGTCCCGGTGGCATGGGCGTTGACGAAGTCGATCGCCTCCGGCGCGAGCCCGGCATCGGCGAGAGCGGCGGCGATGGCCGCGGCCGCCCCGGTGCCCTCCGGCTCGGGCGCGGTCATGTGGAAGGCGTCGCAGGCGCTGCCGGCGCCGGCCAGCTCCGCGAGCGACACGGCGCCTCGCGCCAGGGCGCGCTCGAGCGGCTCGAGCACCAGCACCGCCGCGCCCTCGCCGATCGACATGCCGGCGCGTCCGGCCCGGAACGGCCGGCAGGGCGCCTCGTCGACCGAGCGCAGCGAGTTGAAGCCGGCATAGGTGAGCTGGCAGAGCGAGTCGGAACCGCCCGCCAAGGCGACCTCGACCTCGCCGCAGCGCAACGACTCCAGCGCCGCGGCGATCGCCAGGGCGCCGGAAGCGCAAGCCGAGGAGACGGTCTGCACGGGTCCGGTGACGCCGAGACTCCTGGCGACGGCATCTCCCGGCCCGTTCACCTGCTGCGAGGCGACGGCCCGGAGCGAGCCGCGGCGGCCG
>DATNKH010000006.1:0-9350 GCA_035603475.1 Thermoanaerobaculia bacterium | reverse complement strand
CCACCCGCAACACGTAATGGTCGGACGGAGCGGCGCCGCGCGACGACAGCAGGTGCCCGGGGACGGTGACCCGCTCGTTGCCGGTCACCACCTCGATCGGCCGTCCGGCGGCAATGCGGCCGAAGAACGGCAGATCGTGATCGCTGCCGGGAGGACCGTCGCCAGGACCGCCCGGGATGGCGCGGATCAGCTCGATGCCGCGCTTCTGGTTCCAGTCCCGGCGCAGGAAGCCCTTGTCCTGAAGCAGCTTCAGATGCTTGTACACGGTGCCGTAGGAGGAGTAGCCGAAGCGGTCGCAGATCTCGCGATGGGTCGGCGCGATTCCCCGCTCCCGCCGGTACTCGTGGACGAACTCGAGGATCTCCTTCTGCCGCTCGGTCAGGTAGGTCATGACCCATAGCATAGGCGGTAACCCAGCGTAATGCAAGCCTCTCCCGAAGGCGCGGGCCGGGGCGACGCTCCTGCGGCTTGGAGAGTTGACACCCGCGGACGGCGCTCCATACACTGCCGGCGCACCGGCAGGCGCTGGTCCCTTATCACCCGTCCGTCCGTTCCTTCCTGATGACCTCTAGCGCGATCGCGGACCTTCCCTTCACTCGTCACACTCTCGCCAACGGCTTGCGGGTCGTCCTGCACCCGGACAATGCCCTGCCGCTGGTGGCGATCAATCTCTGGTACCACGTCGGCTCGAAGAACGAGCGCCCGGGCCGCACGGGCTTCGCGCACCTGTTCGAGCACATGCTCTTCCAGGGCAGCGCGCACGTCGGCACCAACGAGCATTTCCGCTTCGTCCAGCAGGTGGGTGGCGTCGCCAACGGCTCGACCTGGTACGACCGCACCAACTACTACGAGACCTTGCCCGCCCACCAGTGCGATCTCGGCCTCTGGCTCGAGTCCGACCGCATGGGCTTCCTGCTGCCGGCGATCACCGCCGAGAACCTCGAGACCCAGCGGCAGGTGGTGATGAACGAGCGCCGCCAGCGCATCGAGAACCAGCCCTACGGACTCGCCGGCGAGCGCCTGCGCGAGCTGCTCTATCCGCCCGACCACCCGTATCACTGGCCGGTGATCGGCTACATGGACGACATCGCCGCCGCGACCCTCGAGGAGGTGCGGGCCTTCTTCCGCACCTATTACGCGCCGAACAACGCGGTGCTCACGCTGGCCGGCGACTTCGAGCCCGCCGCGGCGCTCGAACGCATCGACGCCTGGTTCGGCGAGGTCCCCGCCGGGCCGCCGGTGCCGCCCCTGCCCAGCTCGGTCGGCGACCCGCCGCCGCTGCCCGCGAGCGAGGCGCAGCGGCGCGCGGTGCTCGAGGACGACGTCCACCTGTCGCGGATCTATCTCGCCTGCCGCACTCCCGCATTCGGCCATCGGCTCTGGTATGCCGCCGACCTGCTCGCGGTCGTGCTCGCCGGCGGCAAGTCGAGCCGCCTCTATCGCGACCTCGTCTACGAGCGCCAGATCGCCCAGGACGTGAGCGCCTACGTCAACCCCTTCGAGGCGGTCGGCGACTTCATGGTGATCGCCACGGTGCGGCCGGGCGTCGAGCCGGCGGCGGTGGAGGCGGTGATCCACGACCACCTGGCGCGCGCCGCCGCGGAGCCGCCCACCGCGGAGGAGCTGGCCGGGGCACAGAGCCGCACCCTGACCGATTATTGGAGCGCACTCGAGCTGCTCCCGAACCGGGCGGACAGCTTCTCTCAGTACACCACCTACTTCGACGATCCCGGCCGCCTGGCCGGCGAGGCCGACCGCTATCGCAGCGTTGCCGCCGAGGAGCTCCAGGAGCTCGCCGCCGGCTCTCTCGGCGCCGCGGCGCGGGTCGTGGTGACGGTCGTGCCGAAGGCCGCGCCGGCCATGGCGTCCATTCCGTCGGCTCCCGCGGAGTCCCTGGAGGTACCGGAACCGCCGGCCCCTCCCGACCCGCCGCTGCGGTGACCGCGCCGATCCGCGAATGAAGACGACCGTCATCGATCGCTCGGCGCCACCGCCCTCCGGAGAGGTCCACCCCTTCCACTTCCCCCGCTTCGTCCGCCGCCGCCTGCCGTCGGGTGTCGTGGCGTACGCCGCGCAACTTCCCGGCGTGCCGCTGGCCAGCGTCGAGCTGCTGGCCGCGGCCGGCGCTCAGCACGATCCGGCCGGGCGCGAGGGCCTCGCCACCTTGACTGCCGCGCTGCTCGACGAGGGCGCCGCGGGGCGGAACGCCATGGAGATCGCCGGCGGCGTCGAGCGGTTGGGCGGCCAGCTCGCCACCGGCGCCGACTGGGACAGCGGCTACGCCGGCATCCTGATCCTGTCGCGCCACCTCGAGGCCGGCGTCCGCCTGCTGTCCGAGGTGGCGACGGCGCCCACGTTCCCGGTGGCGGAGGTGGAGCGCCTGCGGCGCCAGCGTCTTACCGAGCTGCTGCGCCGGCGGCACCAGCCGGCCGCGGTCGCCGACGAGCAGCTCGCCGCCGCCATCTACCAGGGCACGGTCTATGCGCACTCGCCGCTCGGCACGGAGGCCGCCATCTCGTCGCTCCGCCGCGACGAGATGCTCGACTTCTATCGCCGTCGATACCGGCTGCCCGAGGCGATCCTGATCGCGGTGAGCGACGTCGACCCCGAGACGCTGCTGGGCGAGGCGGACGCGGCGCTGGCAGCCTCCCCCGCGGTGTCCGCCGGGGTCGCCGGGGCCGCCGGGGCCGGCGAGGGTGACGGGGCCGCCTTCGCGGCGGCCTGGGGGCCGCCCGACATCCGGCCGGCGCCGTTGCCGGGGCTGCGGGTCGTCGTGGCCGACCGCCCCGGCGCCGCGCAGACCGAGCTGCGGCTCGGCCATGCCTCGGTGCCGCGAGCTCATCCCGACTTCATCACCCTGGCGTTCCTCAACACCCTGCTGGGCGGCAAGTTCACCAGCCGGATCAATCTCAACCTGCGCGAGCGCCACGGCTACACCTACGGCGCGGCCAGCCGCTTCTCGGGACGACTGGGGCCAGGTCCGTTCGTGGTCAGCGCGGCCGTGGCCACCGAGTCGGCGGGGGCGGCCACGCGCGAGGTGCTGTCCGAGCTGCGCCGCATCCGGGACGAGCCGGTCACCCGCGAGGAGATGGAGGAGACCCGCAGCTACATGCTCGGCGTCTTCCCCTACACGGTCCAGGGCATGAGCGACGTCGCCCGGCGGCTCGCCGACATCGCCGTTCACGGCCTGCCCGACGACTATTACGAGCGCTACCTGCGCACCATCGCTTCGTTGAGCCGCGCCGACTTGCAGGAGGCGGCTCGGCGGCACCTCGACCCCGATCGTCTCGCGATCGTCGCGGTAGGACCCGCCGACCCGCTGCGCCGCCAGCTCGAAGGACTGGGAGAGGTGGTGGTGCGCTCCGCCGACGATCTCGCCGGAACGGCCGCCGGGCTCCCCGGCCCACCCGCGGCCAAGGTTGGGTAGCTACTGTCCCGCTAGTTCAGCTGCGCCGCGACGTCGCCGTCGCCGGTGAGCTTGGCGTCGAGGCGGCGGGAGGTGCCGCCGGGGAAATTGCCCTTGAAGGTGCGGAACACCGCCGCGCTGCCATGCGGCGTGACGTAGAGACGGATGACGGCATCGCCTGCCGGCACGCGGAAGCTCTGCCGCACCCAGCCGGTGCTCGGATGGGAGCGGAAGAAGCTCCCTTTCTCGTAGAAGCGGAAAGCCTGTTGCAGCACCTTGCGGTCGTTGACGTACACCAGCAGCGATCCCTCCGGCAGCTCCGAGAAGAACGCCAGCTCGAGCGCCGCGTCCTTGACCTCGGCGGCCGAGGAGGGTCCGGCCTGGTCGCTGCGAGGCGCGGCATCCGGCCGGACGGGCGGCGCGGCGACCGCGACGGGGTGTGCCTGCTGCCGCGCCTCGGCCAGCGCCGCGCGGTCCCGGGAGTGGGCGCGCCCCGCCTTGACCGACGCCAGGATCTCCTCGGCGACGGTGTTGCCGGGGCTCATCGCCAGCACCGCCTGGGCCGCCGCCTCGGCCTCCGGGTAGTGGCGGTCGGCCAGTGCCAGCCGGCCCTCGTCGAGCTTGGCGCCGATGGTCCGCTCCTGATCGATCCGCTGGCGCCGGTCCGTCTGCTGGCGCTCCGCATCTTCGCGCAACCGGCGCAGCCCGCGCCGGCCGGGCAGCAGCTGCTCGGCGGCGCGGAACGCCGCGGCCGCGCCGTCGGCATCGCCGGTCTCGAGGCGATGCCGGCCGTCGCGGACCAGCCCCATCACCTGCATACGCGTCGCTTCCGAGGCCTCCGGCCGCGCCGCCGCGCTGCCCTGCCGGTCGGGCGCCTGCCCCGACCGTTGCCAGACAGCGAGTCCCGCGGCAAGCAGCAGGCCCACAGCGAGGCCGGCCGCCGCGGCCGCCGCCAGGCGCATGGGCGAAGGCACGGCGAGCAGCCCGCGGCTCCATCCCAGACGGGGCGCCGGCGCCGCCGGGAGGGGCGGGAGAGGCTCCGCCGTCAGCGCGGCGCCCGGCCCCTCCGCGGGCGATTCCGCCAAGGCCGCGGGGAACGGCTGGCCGGCGATGGCCGCCGGCACCGCTGCCCCTGACGCCGCGGCCCCCGCAGTTCCCGCGGCCCCCGCGGCCCCAAGATCGGGCGGCGCCGGTATCGGCCGGGTGGCGTGCGGGTAGACCACCGCGGCGGGGACAGGCCCCGTCGCCGGCGTCGATGCGCTGTCTTGGCCCGGCGCGGGAGGCGGCAGCGGTGGCGGTGCCAGCTGAGGGAAGGTCTGGGACTGGGGCTCGCGGTCCAGCTCCGGCCAGGCCGCCGCGGCCGCCACCCGCGAGTCCTCGCCCGGCTCGGCCTGCGCAGCCACCGCCGCCGCGGCCGCGCCGGCGAACGCGAGCGGCGGCCCGATAGAAGGCACCGAGGGCACCGAGGGCACCGAGGCCCCGGCCCGACCTCCTCCGGAGGCCCCGGAAGCAGTCGCCGCGGGGAAAGGATGCACCATCGCGCCGAGTGCCGGCGCCGCCGGCGTTCCCGGCATTGCCGGAGGTGGCATTGCCGGCGCCTGCGGCAGATGTGCCCGTGCGGCGACCGCCGGCGCCGCCGGCGACGCGGGCGAGACGGGCGACGTGGGCTGCAGCAGGCTCGCCGGCAGCATCGCGGTGGTCGACAGGCTCTGGGTCTCGTTGAGGGCGTCGCGCACGCCGACGCTGCCGAGCACTCGGCGCAGGTCCTCCGCCATGTCCCGCGCCCGCTGGTAGCGCCGCCCGGGGTCCTTCTCGAGTGCCTTCGCCAGGATCTGCTCGGTGCCCGGCGGCAGGTCGTCGACGTACTGCCGGGGCGGCGTGAAATGATCGTAGACGATGCGGTGGCTCACCACCGTCAGGTTCTCGCCCTGGAAAGGCTTGTGACGCGTCACCATCTCGTACAGCACCACGCCGAGGGAGAAGATGTCGGCGCGATGGTCCACGTCGCGCCCCAGGATCTGCTCGGGCGACATGTAGTTCGGCGTGCCCAGCAGCTGCCCTTCCTGCGTGAGGTTCGAGGTGTCGAGGCGGGCGATCCCGAAGTCCGTGATCTTCGCCCGGTTCTCGGCGGTGATCAGGATGTTGGCCGGCTTGATGTCGCGATGGATGACCTTGCACGAGTGGGCGTAGTCGAGCCCGTCGGCGATCTGGGTCAGGATCTCGCTGGCGAAGGTCAGCGTCGGCCGCTGCGGCTCCTGCAGCACCGACTTGAGATTCGTGCCGCGCACGTACTCCATGGCGATGAAGGCCAGCCCTTCCTCGCCGCGCTCGACGACGTCATGGATGGTGACGATGTTCGGATGCGACAGGATCCCGGCGCTCTGCGCCTCGCGGATGAACCGCGCCCGGAACTGGTCGAGCTCGGCGTCCTTGACCGAGTAGCTGATGCGAAATGTCTTGAGCGCCACCAAGCGCCCGATCAACGGGTCGCGGGCGAGGTAGACCACGCCCATGGCCCCCTTGCCGATCTCGTCGACGATCTCGTAACGGCCCAGCTTGCTAGGAGAAAGTGGCAACATGGCCAGGGTCTTCGCTGGCCGATTCTAGGGCGGGCGCGACCGCGAGTCAAACGGTCCGGATCTCCGGGCCCACCTGGTAACCCGCGCATTCTCCGTTGTTTAGGGATCGCGACCGAGGCGGTTGGCGCGCTTCGCTATGCTATATTGACCAGCCCATCCGTGCCCTTATGGAGGCCTAAACGATGCAAGCGGACAGTCCTGAAAAGCTCCGGAACGTCGCGGTTGCGGGGCATAACGACACCGGCAAGACCACGCTGGTGAGTGCGCTGCTGTACGCCGGAGGCGTGACCAACCGCCTCCTGCGGGTCGAGGACGGCAACACCCTCACCGACTTCGATCACGAGGAGACCGAGCGCCGGATCTCGATCGGGCTGGCGACCTGCTTCGTTCCCTGGCAGCAGCACAAGATCAACCTGATCGACTGCCCCGGCTACCACATCTTTCTCGGCGAGACCCAGGCCGGCCTGCGCGCCGCCGACGCCGCCCTGCTGGCCGTCTCCGGCGTCTCCGGCGTCGAGGTCAACACCGAGAAGGTCTGGACCTGCGCCGCCGAGATGGGGCTGCCGGTGATGCTCCACCTCACCAAGATGGACCGCGAGCGCGCCGACTTCGAGCGCGCCGTCGGCGCCCTGCAGCAGGCCTTCGGCCGCACCGTCCTGCCGGTACAGCTGCCGATCGGCAGCGAGCAGGCCTTCGCCGGGGTCGTCGACCTGGTGCGCCAGAAGGCCTACCGCTTCAACCGCGACGGCAACGGCAAGGCCGCGGCCGTGACCGACCTGGCCGAGGAGCCGGCTGCCCTGCGCGAGGCGGCGGAGCAGGCGCGCTCGCGCCTGGTCGAGGCGGTCGCGGAGACCGACGACCGGCTGATGGAGGTCTACTTCGAGCAGGGATCGCTCGCCCAGGAGGACTTCGAGGCAGGGCTGCGCCGCGCCGTCGCCCGCCGCCAGATCTTCCCGCTCACCGCCAGCGCCGGCGCCCACGGCCTCGGTCCCTCGGCGCTGCTCGACGCCGTCATCGCCTACCTGCCCTCGCCGGCCGACCGCACGCCGTTCCCCGCCACCACCCTGGGCGGCGAGCCGGTGGAGCTCACCGGCGATCCGGCCGGACCCCTCGCGGCGCTGGTCTTCAAGACGCTCTCGGACCCGTTTACCGGCAAGATCTCGATCCTGCGCGTCGTCTCCGGCACGCTCCACAGCGACTCCACGGTCTACAACTGCCGCACCGAGGAGAACGAGCGCCTCGGCAACCTGCTGGCGCTGCAGGGCAAGACGGGCAGCGCCGTGCCGCGCCTCGTCGCCGGCGACATCGGCGGCGTCGCGAAGCTGAAGGCCACCGCCACCGGCGACACCCTGACCAGCCGCGAGCGGCCGCTGCGCCTCGGCTGGATCGAGATCGCCGAGCCGGCCATGGCCTTCGCCGTCGAGCCCAAGGCGAAAGGCGACGAGGAGAAGATCGGCGAGGCGCTCGCCCGCCTGATGGAGGAGGACCTCAGCCTGCGCGCCGGCCGCGACGCCGAGTCCCACGAGCACCTGCTCTACGGCGCCAGCCAGCAGCACATCGAGATCGCCGTCGCCAAGCTGCGCCACCGCTACCACGTCGACGTCATCCTGCATCCGCCGAAGGTCCACTACCGCGAGACCATCCAGCGCCCGGCCGAGGGGCACGGCCGTCACAAGAAGCAGACCGGCGGCCGCGGCCAGTTCGCCGACTGCAAGATCGCCATCGAGCCGCTGCCGCGCGGCGAGGAGTTCGCCTTCGTCGACCAGATCTTCGGCGGCGCCATCCCGCAGAACTTCCGGCCCGCGGTCGAGAAGGGCATCCAGGACGCCCGCCGCCGCGGCTACCTCGCCGGCTACCCCGTGGTCGACTTCAAGGTGCGGCTCCTCGACGGCCAGTATCACGACGTCGACTCCTCCGAGCTGGCGTTCAAGATCGCCGGATCGCTGGCGTTCAAGGAGGCGATGGCGAAAGCGAGCCCGGTGCTGCTCGAGCCGGTGATGAAGGTCGAGATCTCGACCAGCGAAGACTTCATGGGCGAGATCATGGGCGACCTCTCCCACCGGCGCGGCCGGCCGCAGGGCATGGAGTCGAAGAACACCGCCCAGGTGATCCGCGCCCAGGTGCCGATGGCCGAGATGCTCGACTACGCCCGCGTGCTGGGCGCCATGACCCAGGGCCGGTCGAGCTTCCACATGGAGTTCTCGCACTACGAGGAGGTGCCGCGGCAGGTGCAGGAGAAGATCGTCGCCGAGGCGGCGAAGCACCGCAAGGAGGAGCAGGAGTAGGAGTCGGAGAAACAGGCAGCGCGTCTCACCTGCGGGAGTAATAGGCCGCGATGGCCGCCTCGGCCTGGCGGCCGAGGAAGCGGAAGTCCGCGGCGGTCTCCTCCCGCCGGCGGCGGGCCGCCGCCGGCCGGTCCGCGGCCGTGGCCTCGCCGCTGAAGGCCTTCCACACGAAAGCGCCGGCGAGCCAGGGAGGATGCCCCAGCGCGCCGAAGAGGGCGGCGTAGGCGGCCGCCTGGTCCGCCTGCGACGGCGTGCCACCCTCCCGGTGGGGCGCCGTCCAGGTGGCGCGGCACGCCGCGAAGCCCACCTCGGTGAGCAGCAGCGGCCGACGGTGAGCGTGGCTGGCGGCGGCGAGGCGCGCGACCACCGCGGCGGCACCGCGCGCCAGCTCCGCGCGCCCGGCCGCCGGATCGGGCGACAGCGGGAAGTAGGCATCGACGCCCACCAGGTCGAGCTGCTCCCAGAACGGCGCCCGCTCGAGGTCGCCGCTCCAGTTGCCCGCGTAGGTGAGCGGGCCAGGGAAGACCTGGCGCACCGCCGCGATCAACTGCCGCCACTCCTCCGCCCGGCCGAGCGTCCCGGAGAGCTCGCAGCCGATGCTGAACAGGTCCGCCCCCGACCAGCGGGCGAGCACCGCGTGATGCAGGACATAGCGGCGGTAGTCGCGCCACCATTCCCGCCACGCCGCCTCGTCGCGCATCGCGACGTCGCCCGGCCAGCTCCCGCCCCCGACCCAGATGTGAGGCTTGTAGAGCGTGCGCAGCCCGTGCGCTCGGGCGCGGCGCACCGCATGGATGAGACCGACGTCGGTCTCGCTCTCCGGGCCGCCGCCGAGCAGGTGCAGCCGCGGCGCGGACGGGCCTTCCTCGAACGCGAACGGCATCAGCGACACGGCGTCCGCACCCATCGCCGCCAGCCGGTCGAGCTGCTGGTCGAGCGCCGGTGCGTGATAGCCGCCCTCCAGGCTGTTCTCCATCGCCAGCGACACCCCGCGCAGGAACGGCAGCGGCGCACGCGGCGCCTCGCCGCGGGCAGCGCCGCCGCCACCGGCGTCCAGAGCACGGTGGACCCCTCGGTCGG
>DATNKH010000005.1:0-2522 GCA_035603475.1 Thermoanaerobaculia bacterium | reverse complement strand
GCCCCAGCTGCGGGTGGTAACGTTTGAGTTGCTGCCATGGGACCACTGCGGCGACGCGATCAGCGTCAGATTGTCGGCGAGCGGGACGCCCACCAGCCCGGTGAGCTGGAGCACCGGGGGCTGGAAGGCATTGAAGGTGTCCGAGACGGTGAGGCTGGCGTAGCTGCCGTTGCCGAACAGGTCGTACTGCGTGTAGCCGCCTTGCAACTGCCGGGTCTGGCCGGTGCCGTCGGAGATTGCCAGGAAGGCCAACCCGTCCGCGCCCACGAACTCCCGCAGGCCGAGCGTGCCGTCGTTCGTCCAGGAGACACCGCTCGCGTAGAACAACCCGAAGCTCGACTTCGTGCCTGCCAGGCTGTAGTCGAGGAAGACCGGGCGCGTCTCCTCGACCGTCACCACCAGCTCGTAGCGGCCGCGCTCGCTGCCCTTGCGCAGCGCCAGGTCGGCGCCGATCACGAACGGCAGGTGCTTGATGCGGTAGACCGCCTCCTGCAGCTCGCGCTCGGTGTAGCTGCGGCCGGTCTTGAGGTAGGACTGCGAGAGGATGATGGCCCGCGCCCCCTGCCGCTTGACCCCTTCGATCGAGATCTTCTCGATCAGGAACCGCGGCGCCGCGGACGGGGCCTGGGCCGCCGACGGGGCCGCGGCCGCCGGCAGGCAATGGATGCCGGCCGCCAGGAGGGTGGCGACCATCGGCGCCAGCCGGTGAGCTCGCTTCCTTCGCCATCGCAAGAGCACGTTGCGCATCCGCCGGTCCTTCCCAGAGAGCGTGACAGCGTTCGCGCTGCGACGCCGGGCGGCATGCAGGGCAAGCGCGCTGCCAACCGCGGCCGGCGTCCGCGGGGGGCGCCGGAACACGCCCGCAAGCCCCTGATTCCAAAGCTGGCACGCGGCGGCGGGCGGCTTGCGCCGCGGCCGCGACGGCTGCCTTGCGCAGGCTTGCGCAGGAAGGAATATACGCACACCAGCGTATGAAGACTCATACAGTGGGACAGACCGCCTGCCGCGTGCGCGAGGGCCTCGCCCAGGCCCTTCACCGCAGCGGCGCCGGGCGGAGAGGCCTCAGCCGGCGCGGCGCTCGGCTTCCCGCAGCAGGCGCAGGGAAGTCGTTGCGTGCGCTCCGGGGCGCAGGCTCAGCGTCGGTAGGCCGAATCGTGGTCGGGATGGAGGGACACCAGCCGCAGGTAGTCGCCGTCCCGGTAGGCGATGGCGCGGATCCGCCGGCTCAGACGGATCGAGTAGGCCTTGGTCCCATTGGGAGTCTGAATGTGGTCGATGGCCTCCCAGTGGAAGCCGGCGTGACCGTAGACGCCCTGCCAGTCCTGGGCTCGGAGGCGCCGAAGAGAGCCGATGACCTGCCGGAGGTCGGGGAGCTCGAGGCTGAACAGCGTGTCCTGGAACTCGGGGCTGTTCAGATCGAGGAGAACGCGATTACTTCGCGCCGGCACGGGAGGGCCTGGAGCGCCTGGGCTGCGGGGTCTTCCCCGAGTGCTTGGAGTGCTTGGAGTGCTTGGAGCCAGGGAGTCGGGACGCCTTCGCCGACAGATCGTCGAGATCGGTCTCGGAGGGCGGCGCCGAGGCGGCCCAGGTCATGCCTCGGACAATCGCCCCGCGGTCGGGCTCTCGCAGCGTCCAGAGCTGGCTCTCCGGCACCATCGCGACAGCGGTCAGCAGCAGGCTGCCGTCGGGCTGGTGCCGCACCGAGAACATCTTGCCCGCATAGCGCTTGCCCAGCGAGATCTGGCCGCTCTTGCCGACGCTCTTGATCTCGCCGCGCTGGCGAGAGGAGCTCAGGTCTTCGCGCCCATTCATGCCGGCATGATATCACGGCGGCAGGAATGCACGACAGCATTGACGGTGGACCACGCAGACCTGGCGCCCGGGCAACGCATGGTCCACCCTGGAGAGAGGTTCTCAGCCGGCGCGGCGCTCGGCTTCCCGCAGCAGGCGCAGGAAGTTCTCGCCGAGGATGAGGCGGAGTCCGGCGCGGTCGAGGCCGCGCGCGAGGAGGGCGGCGGTCAGAGCGGGGAAGCGGGTGACGTCTTCGAAGCCTTCCAGGGTCTCCGGGATGCCGTCGAAGTCGGTGCCGATGCCGACGTGCTCCTCGCCGGCGCAGTCGACGAGATGGACGACGTGGTCGACGAAGGCGGACAGGGGGACTCGGGGAAGGGGGTGCGCGGCGAGGAGCTCGGCGACCTCGCGCCAGTGGGCCTGGGGATCCCGCAGGTACTCCGGCTCGAGTGCCTCGAGCTCCGGGCCCACGGCCTCGCGGCGGCGCTCGTCGGCGCGCGCTGCCGCCGGGCCGACGAAGGCGGGATAGGAGTTGGCCATCACCAGCCCGCCGCGCCTGGCGATCTCGCGAATGAGCTCGTCCGGCAGGTTGCGGGGGTGGTCACAGAGGGCGCGGGCCGAGCTGTGGCTCGCCACCGGCGGCACGGTCGCCACGTCGAGCACGTGCCGCACGGCGTCGTCGGAGACGTGCGACACGTCGGCCAGGATGCCCCGGCCGTTCATCTCGCGCA
>DATNKH010000004.1:0-11345 GCA_035603475.1 Thermoanaerobaculia bacterium | reverse complement strand
GGGCCGCCGCGCGCCGCCGCTCTCTACCTGCCGGGGCTCGACATCGCGGCCGCCGGCTGGCGCGGCGGTGGCGTCGCGTTCGCCGACCTTGTGCGCGCCGAGCTCGCCGCCGCGGACCGCCTGCTGGCGCGAGCGATGATGCAGCCGGGATGGGGCACCGTGGCCGTGGTGCTCGACCCCGGCCGCCGGCTTCCCCGCGCCGGCGGCAGGGTCCTGCTCTGGCGGCGGAGCGGCTGCGGCGCCGGGCCCGTGGAGACCACGCCGGAGGCGATCACCTCGGGGCTGCTGCGCACGCTCGGCCTGCCGCAGAGCGCCCGGCTGCCGCCGCCGCCGGTGCAGTGCCGCTGGCCGGAGCCGCCGGCGACGGTGGCCGACTACGGCCGCCCCCAGCCACGCCGGCTGCCGGGGGCTCCCGCCGAGGACGCCGAGGAATACCTGCGGAACCTGCATTCACTGGGATACCTGTGACGACTCGCCCCCTGGCGGCCCGCGGCGGCAAGCCGTCTCCGCGCATGGCCAGCCTGCGCGCGGCGGCCCTGGCCGTGGCGGCGCTGGCGGCCGTGGCAGTGCTGGCGGCCGCGCCGGCGCTCGCGGCCGCGGCGCCGGCGCCGCCCCAGCCGCCGTCTCCCGGCGCGCCCCCGCCCGCGGCCACCGCGGAGACTCGCGCGCGGGAGCAGGAGCTCGCGGCCCTGCGCGCCGAGATCAGCGGGCTGGAAGTGCGGCTCGAGGCGGCGCGGCGCCAGCAGAGCGGTGCCGCGGGGGAGTTGGCGGCGGCCGACCTGGCCTTGCAGCTCGAGGAGAAACGCCTCGCCGAGGCGGTCGCGGCGCGCGACCAGGCCGCGGAGCGAGAGACTGCGAGCGAGCGGCAGGTGGCGGACCTCGAGCGCGCCCTCGACCAGCGTCGCAGGGACTTCCAGCGCCAGCTGACGGGGCTCTACCGGCTCGGGCGGCAGGGCTACCTGCGTCTCTTCTTCCTCCTCAGGCCGGACGCCAGCCTGCTGCCCTCGATCCGCCTGATGCGCTACCTGGTGCGCCGCGACCGCGAGGCGGTCGACGGTTACCAGGAAGCGAAGCTGCGCCTGGCGCGCCGCCGCGACCAGCTGGCGGCGGACCGCCAGGAGCGGGACCGCTGGCTCGGCTGGGAACAGACGCGCCGCCGCGAGCTGGTGGCGGCCCGCCAGCGCAAGGCCGCCCTGCTGGCCGGCGTCGAGCGCGAACGCCAGGTCCTGGCCGGGCGGGCCGTCGAGCTCGCCGACCGCGAGCGCAAGCTGGCCGCTTTCCTCGACCTGCTCTACGGCCGCAGCTCGACCGACCTCGCCGGGGCGCCGATGCAGCAGTTCCGCGGCATCCTCGACTGGCCGGTGGCGGGCCGGGTGGTCGAGCGCTTCGGGCCGCGGCTCGATCCGCGCTACCGCACCCAGGTGCCGCACAACGGCATCGACCTCGAGACCGCCGCGGGCGCCGAGGTGAAGGCGGTGTACCCCGGCAAGGTGCTGTTCGCGGCGCCGTTCGAAGGCTACGGCCTGACCGTGGTGGTGCACCATCCAGGGCGCGTGCTGACGCTCTACGCGGGCCTCTCGGAGCTGAAGAAGGCCAAGGACGATATGGTATCGTTGGCCGAGACCGTGGGGCTCGCCTCGGATCGTCTGTACCTCGAGATCCGCGTCGAGAACCATCCCGAGGACCCCGTGAGCTGGCTGCATTGAGCGTGCTATGAACCGAAGTCGACTGCTCTTCCTCATCTTTTCCTCCCTCCTCGTACTGCCGATGCTGATGGCGCTGGTGGTGGCGGCCGATCCGGGCACCGGGCGCCGGGCCGATTGGCGGAAGGGCGCCCGCGGCCCGCATGGCGAGCGCGCCGAGAGCACCGAAGAGGACACCTTCGACACCTACCTGAAGTACCTGAAGGTCTTCAGCGAGGTCCTGGGCCTCATCCGTGACACCTACGTCGACGAACCGAACACCGACGCGCTGATGGCCGGCGCCCTCGAGGGGGTCACCGATGCCATGGATCCGTTCTCGGTCTACGTGCCGGGGCCGGCGGTGCCTGGTTACGTCAAGGCGCTTGCCATCGGCAAGAGCCTGAGCGGTCTCGCGTTGCTGAAGGAGCGCGGGGCGACGCTGGTGATGTCGGTGGAGAAGGGCAGCCCGGCCGACGCCGCCGGACTGAAGGTCGCCGACCTGGTTTCCAAGCTGGACGGCACCTCGACGCGCACGACGCCGCTCTGGGAGATGCAGGAAGCGCTGGCCGGCCCACCCGGCACCAAGGTCTCGCTCGAGGTGATCCGGCTGGGCGCCCCGGTGCAGTCCACCTTCGACCTGAAGCCGTTCACGCCGCCGGCGGTGAGCCTGTCTCAGGTCGGCGAGGCGCCGGAGGCGGCCGAGACCACCGCGAATTCGGACACCCCGGGGAGCCCGGAGACCGGCCCGGGCGCGGCGGGCAAGAAGCACGCGGCTCCCCCGGTTCCCCCGGCTCCGAAATCGTCGCCGAACGGCCAGGGCGAGAAGACCGCCACCGTCCTGCGCATCCCGAGCTTCCGGGCGGACACCGCGGAGCAGGTGCGCGGCGAGCTGGGGCCGCGCGGCACCGCCGGGCGCACCCCGGGGTCCACGGAGGCCAAGCTGCTGATCGACCTGCGCGGCGTCTCGTCGGGAGATCCGGAACAGGCCTACGAGGTGGCGAAGCTCTTCGCCGGCGGCGATCTCGGCGCGATGCTGCGGCGCAAGCAGGAGCTGCGCCGCTTCGAGTCGAGCGACACCCCGGTGTGGCAGGGCCGCCTGGTGGTGCTGATCGACCGCGGCACCGCCGGCCCGGCCGAGGTCTTCGCCGCGGTGCTGCACCAGCGCGCCGGCGCCGAGCTGGTCGGCGAGCGCACCCTGGGTTATGCCGGCCACCGGTCGACGGCGGACCTGTCCACGGGCAGCCGGCTGTTCTTCACCGACGCCTTCTACACCGGGCCCGACAAGAAGCCGATCAACGAGCCGCTGAAGCCCGACCTGCTGGTGAGCGAGCGGAACCGGACGTTGCTCGAGAAGGACGTGCCGATGAGCGAGCTGATCCTGCGCCGCGGCGTGCGCCACCTGCTTGACGAGCCAGCCCTGCCGGCGAGCGCCGGGCACACGGCGAAGAAGGCAGCCTGAAGCGCCGCGGCTCCACGACGTTCGCGGCTCGCCCCTCTCGCTCCTAAGGACCGGATCGTCGCCCTTTGCCGATCCGCCGCCACCTCGACCCACGCTCGGCCCGCGCCGCGGCGCCCGGCAGCCGCCGGGCGGGGTCAGGCCTGTTCCTGTTCGTCCTGGGCGTGGCGGTGGGAGCCGCCGGCAGCTGGCTGGCCGGGCACGGCTCGCTCTGGCGCACGCCGGCAGGCATCGCCGGCGTCGGCAGCGAGGCTAAGCCGTCGGGTGAGCCCGCGGCGCCCGGGGCCCGCACCGGGCGCCACGCCGGCGCTGCGCACCGGCACGGCGCGGCCCGGACCGACGCGGCGCCGGGATCGCACCAGCTTGATGCGGCTCCCGGGCTGGCCGCCGCGGGTGAAATTGCCGGCGGGGCTGCCGGCGGCGCCGGTTCCACCGCGCGCGCTGCCCTGGACAAGGAGGGCCCGGCAGCAGGGCCGGCGCGAGTGGCCCTGGTGATCGACGATCTCGGGCGCAGCCTCGAGGAGCTCGACGACCTGCATCGCCTGGGCGTGCCGATCACCTACGCCGTCCTCCCCTTCGAGAGCCAGACGCCGGAGGTGGTGGCGACCCTGCGCCGGCGCCACGACGAGATCCTCTGTCACCTGCCGATGGAGCCCAAGAGCGGCGGCAATCCGGGCCCGGGAGCGCTACGGGAAGGGATGTCTCCGGAGCAGCTGCGCCAGTCCACCCTCGCCGCCATCGCGGCAGTGCCGGGAGCGGTCGGAGTCAACAACCACATGGGGTCCGCCCTCTCCGCCGACCCCGGTTCGATGTCCACCATCCTGGGCGTGCTGGCCGAGCGCGGCCTCTTCTTCCTGGACTCCCGCACCAGCGCCCAGAGCGTCGGCTACCGCATCGCGACCTCCCTCGGCATCCCCGCCGCCGAGCGCCAGATCTTCCTCGACGACGACCCCCGCCCCCCGGCAGTAGCCGCCGAGTTCCAGCGCCTCCTCGAGCTAGCCCGCACCCGCGGCGCCGCAATCGCCATCGGCCATCCGCACTCCGCGACCCTCGCCACCCTCGCCACCGAGGTCCCCCGCGCCCAGGCCCTCGGCTACCGCTTCGTCCAGGTCAGCGCCCTCCTCGACCGCCCCCCCTCCCCCCCGCCACCGCCCACCGGCCGCTGAGCGCCGCCGCCCGCCGCGGCCTGCGGCAGTGACGGTAGTGGGTCCGTTACCTCCCCTCCGTTTCCCCCACCTATTTCCTTGCGGTCGCGACTTATGGTTATTAAGTCTACCATGGCACTTCAATGCCCAGCAAGCGAAGGCTCGCCTCCAACTCCTGCAGTTCGCGAGTTTTCCTCTCCGAGATCCCATCTACCACCATCAAGCCCTCCGCAATAACTAGGTTCTTGGCTTCATCTATCCGACCAGAGTTAATTGCACTCACGATTCTGGTACCTAGGCCGGACAGTGCCGTGGAGTCAAGCCTATAGTCGCAAAAGGCCTGCCAGGTTAAGGGACACCAGCGTGCCACAATCTCAAAGCCTATGATCTTTGCATATTGCCGGATCTCCCACTGAGCCCTATCCTTCATCCTCAATTCAAGGAAATGCAGTAGATTGTGCAAGTCAATCTTCCAATAGGCCTCCGTGAAGGTAGATAGCGGCAGATCTCTTCTTGCTTGCTCCCGCGCAACTCCAAGATCAATACGTTCGGCGTATACCTCGCGCGCAAGAGCCTGTACCTCCTGCTCGCGAGCCGTAAGGCGCCTCCCGATATCATTTCCAATTACACCTTCGCTTCCTTGTTTGTTGCCCCTCGCAGGTCCGCGCCAGGCGTTGTAAGGAGTCTCTAGGAATGCATCAATGGCGAGAGAATAACGAGTTGAGTACTCATTTACGTTCGCAGTGCGATGTCTGATGAGCCAAAGCCAAGGAATGTGGTTTTGTGCCACAACAAAGATAAAATACATTCTCAACGTCGTACCTTTCCAGGCCAGCCGCACTGATGGCGGACGCTCGACAATGGCTGGTGCTGAGGATGGGTAGCGAGTGGCGTTTCCAGGCAAGTTCAAGTGGTCTAAACTTAGAGAACAAATCGGGCCCCGCTACCAGCGTCCTGTTAATGTCATGGTTTCCAGGTACAACATGAACGGAGTCTATCGGATGGCTGGATAGTCCTAGCAGGGGTACGAGCTGATCTACGCAGCGGTCGTATCCCTCTATGTCTCCACGGGACGTGAGATCGCCGCATAGCAAGATTGCATCGACAGTACTCGCTATGTGAGCAAGTTCCCGGAGTACGTTCTGGAGAGGCCTTGGAGTGGCGAGACGCACGACCTTATCCGGAAACCCGTGATCCTTGAGATCGACCAAAGGTGCGGAGATGTGATCCGGTAGGTGGACATCTCCGATTTGGAGCAAAGAAACGGTGTAATTCATTTAGCTGCTCAGGCTAAGGGCGCAGTCGCTCCTCGAGGCCGGTCGGGCATGCCACTGCAGGTACCGGCACCGGACGAGCTGAGGCAAGAGAGGGCTGGGAGCGGTCATTGTGAGCTTTCAGTTCGCAGGAATCTTCGACGGTCTGTCCTGAGGAGCAGCGTACAAGTTTCAGGTCAGTGCGAAAAGAAGCTTGTCGCATAGCCATATGGCGAATTGACTTTGAGAGGCGACGAGTAGCCTGAAAAGGAGGGGCGCCCCCAGCTTGAGTCCGACGATGTCGAGGAGGCTACGAGTCGAAGATGTATATCGCGCCGCGATACGCCGTTGATGGCGGTGCCTAGTCTGGCTCGTGCTCGGCATGATCACGGCGCTATCTTCAGTCCCGGCGTCCGGGCTTCCGTGCCAGGGCCGATGACCTCGTGGGTATCAGGGATCGAAGACGAAGACACTCCGATCGGTGCTTGCCCAGAGGCGGCCCGGCACGCTGGGATCGAACGCCAGCGCCATGGGGTTGCCGTCGAGGTCGCCGCCGCAGTCACACAGCTCTCGAGTCGAATCTCCGGCCGTTGACCAGCCCTCCTTGGCAGGGTATGCTCAAATGAGCTGTTTCGCTGATCTAAGGGACGGGCATCGCCGACTGGCCGGACTCTCGACCGGCCGACGGCGTGGAGGGTGCGAGCATGGAGTACCTTGGAGCGGAAGGGGTCACCGACGAAGACCGCGCTTATCAGGGATCGACGTTCTCGGAAGTGCGGGAAGCGCTCTACGCCAACCCCTACCAGGCGGTGTGGGGAGGCGCCGGCGAGCGGCCGTTGCCCATCTACGACGTCACGTTGGCGTCCGTCTTGACCGGCGCCCTGCGCCTTGGCCGTCCGTCGACGTTCCTCCAGGCCGCCGAGCGCGCGGTCGATTCCCACTCCGACCTGCGCTGGGGACCGGATAGGAAGGGATACCGGCGCTTGCTCCATCCGAACGGCATCTGTCTTACCGGTCGCTGGGAGATCACGGAGGACACCGAGTATTCGGGATACTTCCGCCAGGGCAGCCAGGCTCTCGCCGTGGGCCGTTATTCCACCTGCTGCACCGAGACCCGGCGCGGCAACACCCGGTCCCTGGCGCTGGTCGGCAAGCTGTTCCCGACCGTCGATCCGCACCATGCCGAGCCGCTGCGCACCGCCAACTTCTTCACCCAGCAGGACATCGGCGGCGAGCTCACCGAGGCCATCAACGACGCGGAGGTGCGCAACGCTCCCGACACTCGGGTCTGGCGCCGCTCCGGCGGCGTGCCGACCCTGCTGGTGAGCGGCGCGGTCTTCAACAAGGCCGACAAGCAGCCCTCCATCCGCCAGCTGTACCAGATCGCCGAGCTCGGCAAGCCCCCGAGCGAGCCCACCCGAACGCCTGCCTACATGCGCCTGCTGGTCGCTCCCGGGCAGCTGCGGATTCCAGGGGATGCCTTGGACTTCCGTGACGAGGTCATGGCGCAGATCTACGACCGCGGAGATCCGGCACCCCGGCGCCAGCTCACCTTCCACATCGAGACCACCGATGAAGGCACGACGCGCGGCACACCGGTCTTCCAGAGGCGGACCTTCAGCAACTGGCGTCACATCGGCAAGCTGACCTTCGACGCTGCCGTCGCCTCGTACAACGGCGACTTCGTGATCCATTTCAACCACGCCACGTGGCGCAGCGACCGGAACGACCCCGCGACCGCCACGCGGGTGGACGGGCGCAAGCGAGGCTGAGGGCGGCCGGGGGGCGGAGACGGCTCGGGTCCGCATCCTCACGCGAGCTGGGCGAGCAGCTCGCGGGCGGCGACGAGGTCGGGCGTGTCGAGCCCCTCGGTGAAGGCATCGTGCACCGCCGCGAGCAGGCGGCGCGCGTCCTCGCGGCTGCCCTGGTCGGCCCGCAGCCGGGCCAGGCTCATCGCCGACCGCAGCTCGAACGCCCGCGCGGCCTGCTGGCGCGCGATCTCGAGCGAGCGTTGCAGCTGCTCCTCGACCGCCACCGGCGGCGCGCCGCCCAAGCGCAGCAGATCGCCCTTCAGGCGGTAGAGCTCCGACCAGTGGTTGCGGTCCTCCTGGCCGGGAACCGCGGCCAGCGTGCGTTCGACCAGGCTCAGGGCCTCGTCGTGGCGTCCGGCCCGCAGCAGGACGTCGGCGAGCAGGCAGGGGTTGAAACAGAAGAAGGTCCGCGTGCCCATGGCGGACCAGTCGGCGACCGCGCCCTCGAGCATCGCCAGGCCTTCCTCGGTCCGCCCCAGCCCGGCGACCACGCAACCCTTGACGATGCGCGCGCCCGTTTGCAAAGAGGGGAATCCCTCCATCCGCGCCATGTTCGATTCGACGTCGTGCTCGGGCCGCGGCATGCGCATCTCGACGCAGACCCAGGTGGCGATGCCGGTCATCAGCGTGCTGCTGTAGCGATGGGTCATCGCCGCGGCCATCCGCTGCGACTCGCTCACCACCGCGAGAGCCTGGTCGGGGAAGCCGAGCTGCCACAGGCCCAGGGCGCGACAGAGCGTCATGCCGGTCGCCGGGTCCAGGCCGAG
The DNA here is from genome assembly GCA_035603475.1 of Thermoanaerobaculia bacterium. GTDB lineage: Bacteria > Acidobacteriota > Thermoanaerobaculia > Multivoradales > UBA5704 > JASLEW01. Next base: position 3,231 of record DATNKH010000004.1, on the reverse strand, counting down.
GCGCCGCGAGAGGTCCGCGTGGTGCTTGTCGAGGTCGTAGACGGCCAACCCGAGACGCGCCTGCTCGCAGGCGGCGGTGAGCTCGCCCCGCCAGAAGTGAGCGGAGCAGAGCGCGGCGTGCGCCATCACCAGGGCGCCGTCGTCGCGGGCTACCTCCGCGTTGGCCAGGAGCACCTGGCCCAGCTCGAGCGCCTCCTGCAGTCGAGCCCGCATCATCAGGTTGGTGCAGAGGCCGGCCTGGATCGGCGCGAGCTCGGCGGAGCTGCCGACCCGGCGGCAGAGCAGCAGCGCGCTGCCGAAGCAGGCACTGGTCTCGGGAGCGGTCCACCCCTTGAGCGCGAGCAGCGCGGGCCCTTGCACGGCCTCGAGCTGGAGCTCCAAGCGGTCGCGCTCGACGTTCTCCGGCAGCTCGAGCAACAGCTCGAGGCCTCTTCTCGCATGCTGGATCGTCTCGACGTAGGCGTAGGAGCCGGCCTCGCGCTGGGCGGCGCGCAACCAGTAGCCGACGGCCTCCGCGGTGCGGCCGGCCTCGGTCAGGTGGTAGGCGACCAGCTCCGGCTGGCTCTCGGCGACGTCCGGGAAGCTCTTCACCAGCACCTCGGCGATGCGCTGGTGCACCTGCCGGCGCTGGCGCCTGGGGAGCGACTGCACCAGCGCGTCCTGGACCAGCGCGTGTTTCCAGACGTACCTGGCGCGGCGCAACAGGCCGCGGCGGAACAGCAGGGCGGCGGCGACCAGCCGGTCGAGCTCGGGAGCGAGCGCCGCGTCGTCGAGCGCCGCCACCTCGCGCAGCATCTCGTTGCTGAACTCGCGCCCGATCGCGGCGCCGAGCTGGGCCACCGGGCGGGCGGTCGCCAGGCCGGCGAGGCGCGCCGCGAGCACCTCCTGCATGTTGTCGGGGATGGCCAGCGGGCGGAACGGGCCGGTCAGCGCCAGGGCGCCGTCCTCCTCCTTGACCATGCCGGACTCGAGCACCATCCGCGTCAGGTCCTCGACGAACAGCGGCAGGCCCTCGGTCTTGCGCAGCACCTCCTCCTCGACCTCCGGCGGCAGCGCCTTGCCGCCGGTGATCTTGCCGACCATCTCGGCGACCTGGCCGGGGTCGAGGCGGCCGAGCGCGACGTGGCTGGCGTCGCTGCGCTGCAGCCAGGCCGCGGGCGGCGTGAATTCGGGACGGAAGGCGAGGAGCACGAGGAGGGGGCAGCCCGGCAGCTGGTCGAGCACCAGCCCCAACCATTCCAGGGTCGAGGGATCGACCCAGTGGAGGTCCTCGACCACCAGCACCGCCGGCTTCTCCGCGGTGCGCTCGATCACCAGGCCGGCGGTGAGCCCCAGGATCAGCCGCCGCTGCTCCTTCGGGTCGATCTCGACCGGCGGATAGCGCCCCGCGCACGGGATCGACAGCAGCGCCGCGAACAGCGGGACGTGCTCGCGCTCGACCCCGAACTGTTGCAGGTGGCTCTCGAGCTGGCGCAGCCGCTCGTCGCTCGAGCTCTCGCGGTCGAGGCGTATCCAGTCCGTGAGCAGCGTCACGATCGGGTAGAGCGCGGCGCCCTGGTGGTAGGCCGAGCAGTGGCACTCGATCCAGTGACACGGCTCCTGGCACACACGCTCCCTGATCTCCTCGAGCAGGCGCGACTTGCCGGCGCCCGCCTCGGCGCAGATCGTCACCAGCCGCCCCTGCCCGGCGCGCGCCTCGGCCCAGCGTTGGAGCGCCAGCGCCAGCTCGTCGGCGCGCCCGACGAACGGGGTAAGCCCTTTCTGCAGCTCCACCTCGAAGCGGGTCTCGGCGCCGCTGTCGCGCAGCACCTGGAAGACGCTCTCGTCGCCGGCGCCGCCCGGCAGACGCACCGGCGGCAACGGCGCGGTCTCGAAGAAGCCGTCCACCCGCCGGTGGGTGGCCTCGCTCGCCACCACCGTGTCCGCGGCCGCCACGCCGCACAGGTACTCGGCCACCGCCAGGGTCTCGGACTGCGCGATCCGCTCGTCGACCCCGGGGCTCGCGGCGCTCGCGGCGTCCGCCGGGTTCGCGGCGCCCGCAGCGCCCGCGGTGCCCGCCGGCAGCCCGACGATCTGGCCGGCGTGGACGCCCGCCCGCAGCGAAAGCCGCACCTGCATCTCCTGCGCCGAGCGGGCGTCGAGGCCGCGGACGCCGGCGCGGATCTCGAGCGCGGCGCGCACCGCCCGCCGGCTGTCGTCCTCGTGCGCGACCGGGTAGCCGAAGCAGGCCAGCGCGCCGTTGGCGGCCTGCCGGACGAGGTGTCCCTCGAAGCGCGCCACCGCCTCCATGCAGATGCGATGCACCTCCGGCATGATCTCGCGCAACACCTCGGGCAGGTCGCCGGCGTCGATCGGTTCGCCGTCGAGCTCGGTGGCCAGCAGCCCGCACCGCAGCGCGGTGAGGGGAAGGCGTTCGGCGACGGCGTGCAAGGGCGCGCCGGGGGCCGGCTTTGCCGCCGCCGCGGGCAAGGCCTCGACCTGCCGGCCCTGGCGCACCTGCTCGACCGCCGCCCGCAGCTCCTCGCGAATGCGCAGGAAGAGCCGCTTGCGCTTGCCCGGATCGGTGTAATTCTCCTCGATGGTCTCCTCGCCGCCGGGCAGGAACTGGCGGCTTGCGAGCCACTCGTGCCGCTGCCACTCGCACGGCGAGAGGATCACCGGGAACAGCACCATGCCGCTCGAGCGGCAGTGCTCGAGGAAGCTGCTGACCTCGATCTTGGTGCAGTAGGGCGAGTCGAGGAAGCTCTGGCTCACCAGCACCAGCGCCACGTCGCTGGTGCGCAGCCGCTCCTGGATCTCCTGGTCCCAGGAAGCGCCCGCCGCGATCCTCTCGTCGGTCCACAGCTCGATGCCTTCGTCGTTCAGGCCCTTCAGGAAGCCGAGCAGAGAGTCTTCGGCCAGGTAGGCCGCGTCGCGATGGCTGTAGCTGATGAAGACCTTGACCGCTGCGGTCTCGTGGCTCATGTCGGCTCGCTCGGGAGTTTCAAAGGGCAGTTTAAGCAGAACTTGCGAACTTTTCAAGAAACAGGGCGCCTCGGCATAGAAACCGGCATAGAAATATGTGCACGTGGGCGCTTCACGATTTGCCAGCCAATCTCCTTGCCTGCTACGTTGAACAGGCCAACCATTCTCGAGCAAGACCGGCGGTCCGCCAGGAGGAGCGAATGCTCGATGCGAGATTCGTGCGGGGGGTGGGAGCGGTCGGGGTCGTGGTCTGCGCCATCGCGGTGT
>DATNKH010000003.1:0-4814 GCA_035603475.1 Thermoanaerobaculia bacterium | reverse complement strand
CGCAATCGGCCGTGCAGGCTGCCGACTGCCTGCTCGGCATCGGGCCGACCATCGTCGAGCTGGCCCAACCGGCGATCGATTCCATCGTTCCGCGGCTCGCGCGCTACCCCATCACCAGCGCCAACATCCCCAACGTCGTGTATCTCGACGTCAGCCCGACGCAAGCGACCGACGCCTGCATCGAGGTCAACCAGCGGCTGGGCAACAACAAGATCTGAAGCGAGAAGGCTTCGACGACAGCAGTTCGCAAGGAGGATCCATGGAGACGACCGTCGTGCGGTGCTTGATGGTGATTGCCGCCGCAGCCGCCCTCGCCGCTCCGGCGCGGGCGGCCGATCAGACCATCAAGGCCAACCTGTCGTTGAGCGGCTTCAAGACCGGCGCCATCAGCGTGGCATTCGAGACCGGGGACTTCTTCGATGGCGAGCACCGCTGCAACGCCGGCACCGGCTCGAGCTGCACCGCTCAGAACGGCTACGGCAGCCCGCCCAAGAACGTCGGCAACGTCCTCTGCTTGCCGAATAACCTGGCCTATACGATCAGCTCGGCGTGCCAGCAGATCCTGGCGCAGGGAGCGACCTCGGGCTGCAAGAGCAACAACATGAAGTCCGACTGTCCCTCCGGCTCCGTGGCCATCGCGCCGGCCTGCAACTGGGTAACCAGCAGCTCCACGAATACGGTCGTCAACTGGAACTGGAACCTTTCGGCCCAGGGAGGAGGCTGCGTCATCACCGTGAACTGCTCCTACAGCAACTACGTGGGGCAGGAGAAGGATTGACCGGCCGAGGCAGGCGCCACGGCTCGCCTGCCTGCTGAAGCTCCCCGCCGCCTCGACCAGCCTCGCCGTCCGCCGCGACTGAAACCTGAAGCGCATCCTTGCCTCGGCCGCCCTACGGCGTGCTTCGCGCCGGGCCGGAAGGTCGGGGGAGGTTGCGCCATAGAGAGCGCCGGCGCGCGCTGCCTAGACTCCGGCCACGATCCTCGACCGACTGACCGACCGACGGACCGACGGACCCGACGGGCCGACGGGCCGACGGACGGACCGACCGGCCGACCGAGGAGGACGACCAGGGGGAGGCGCGATGCCCGGACCGTTGTTCACCACCAAGCCGCTGGCGCAGCTCCTGGCGGAGACCAAGCAGGGAGGCGAGCGGCTGCGCAGGGTCCTCGGGCCGTTGCAGCTGACCAGCCTGGGGATCGGCGCGGTGATCGGCTCCGGGATCTTCGTCAGCACCGGCGTGATCGCACGCCAGACGACCGGGCCGGCGCTCATGCTGTCGTACGTGGTCGCGGGGCTGGCCTGCCTCTTCGCCGGTCTGTGCTACTGCGAGTTCGCGGGCATGGTGCCGGTGGCGGGATCGGCCTACACCTACGCCTACGCCACCCTGGGCGAGCTGTTCGCGTGGGTGATCGGCTGGGACCTGACGCTCGAGTACGCGGTGAGCTCGGCCACGGTCGCGGACGGCTGGTCGGGCTACTTCCAGAACGTCCTCGGCATCTTCGGCCTGAAGCTGCCGGCCATCCTGAACGGCCCGGTGATCACGCCGGGTCCGGCGGGATCGTTCGTGGCGACCGGCTCGTGGATCAACTTGCCGGCGCTCGCCATCGTGCTGGTGGTGACCGCGGTGCTCGTGGTGGGGATTCGCGAGAGCGCGCGGATCAACACGACGCTGGTCGCGGTCAAGGTCACGGCGGTGCTCTTCGTGATCGTCGTCGGCGCCTTCTACGTCAAGGCCGCCAACTGGCATCCGTTCGCGCCGTTCGGCTTCGCCGGCCTCAACCTCTTCGGCCACACCCTGGGCGGCCGCCCGAACGCCGCCGGCCAGCCCGTCGGCATGCTGGCGGGAGCGGCGCTGGCGTTCTTCGCCTACATCGGCTTCGATTCGGTGAGCACGCAGGCCGAGGAAGCGCGGCACCCGCAGCGCGACGTGCCGCTCGCCATCCTCGGCTCGCTGCTGATCTGCACCGCGCTCTACATCGGCGTGGTCGCGGTGCTCACCGGCATGGTCCCGTACTCCGAGCTCGACATCGCCGCGCCGGTGGCCGATGCCTTCCGGCGGGTCGGCCTGCGCTGGGCGCAGTTCGTCGTCGCGCTGGCGGGCATCGCCGGCATCACCTCGGTGCTGCTGGTGACGATGCTCGGCCAGGCGCGGGTGCTGCTCGCCATCGCCCGCGACGGCCTCTTGCCGCCGCGCTTCTTCGCGGCGGTGCATGCCCGCTTCCGCACGCCCTGGAAGTCGACGCTGGCGACCGGCGCCTTCGTCGCCCTGCTCGCCTCCTTCCTGCCGATCTCCCTGCTGCTGCTGCTGGTCAACATGGGTACGCTGCTCGCCTTCGTGCTCGTCTGCGGCGCCGTCCTGGTGATGCGCCGCACCCATCCCGGCGCCGCTCGCCCCTTCCGCGTGCCGCTGGTGCCGCTGGTGCCGCTCCTCGGCGTCGCCTCGTGCCTGTTGCTCATGTTCTCGCTGCCCGCCGTGAACTGGATCCGCCTCTTCGCCTGGCTGGCCGTGGGCCTGGTCATCTACTTCACCTACGGGCGGACGCACAGCCACCTCACCGGGCGCCAGGCGTCGTCGCGCGGCGGCATCGGCAAGGCCGGCGAATAGCGCCAAGCCGCCCGGCCAGGGCATGTCGCCGGCGGCCAGGAGGGGGCTCCGGTGGTCGATTGAGGCATTGACAATCTAGGTATGTCGTTCTATGCTCGGGAGGTCTCTGAGGAGGTCTCATGAGCTCCACCAGCCGCGATCTCGCCCACGACCCTGGCCGCCCGCACTTGAAGCTACTCCCGACCGCCGCGGGCGCCGCCGTCCTCGTCCTCCTCTTCGGGGCGCTGGCCGCGGCTCCGGCGCTGGCCCAGGCACCGGCGCCCGCCGTGGCTCCGCCGCCGGCAGCAGGCGGCCCGAGCTGGGTCGCGCTCGGTCCCTCGGGCGGGCCGGTGACGGCCGTGGCGGCTGCCGCGGCGGCGCCCGAGGTGGTCTATGCCGGCACGGCGTTCGCGGGAGTGTTCCGTAGCGACGACGGCGGTCGCCATTGGGGCGCCGCGCGCCGGGGTCTGCCGGCCCTCGCCGTCCTCGCCCTGGTGGTCTCGCCCGACGACCCGGCGCTCGTCTATGCGGCGGTCGCCGATCCCAAGAACCAGGGCTCGATCGCGTTCAGCACCGACGGCGGCGCGTCCTGGCACGACGCCACGCCCGCGGTGCCGAACGCCTATGCCACTGCCTTCGCCACGGATCCGCACGACCGGTCGCTGCTGTACGTGGCGACGGGGTTCGGCGTCTTCCGCACGCGCTTCGGCCACGCCTCCTGGACGCGGGTCTGGCTCCCGCCCTTCGCTCCCGAGTCGATCGTCGTGGACCCCGCCCGCGGCTCGACCCTCTACGTCACCCTGATCGACGAGGGGACCGGGGGCGGTGTCTACAAGAGCCTCGACAGCGGCCGCACGTGGGCCGCCGTCAACGGTCAGGGACAGGAGCTGAGGGGCTTCGGCTGCGAGAACCTGGTCTTCGATCCTGCGACGCCCGGGACGCTCTACGTCATCGATCTCGATTTCAATCCCCATCGCTTCGAAGAGGTGTTCAAGACCGCGGACGGCGGCCGGACCTGGACCGATACCGGCGTGTCCGGCATCTCCCTGGCCCTCAGCGCCGCCGGCACTCTCTACCTCGATCAGCGCCTGCCTTCCGGCGCCACCCGGCTGCTGAAGAGCCTCGACCACGGCGCGACCTGGCAGGCGGCGCCCGGTGCGCCCGACGTCGTCGACAGCGTGATGCTCGCGTCCGGCGCCGGCGCCGCCCCCGGTCCGGCGAGCGAGACGGTGCTGGCGCTGGGCGAGCAGGGTCTCTGGCGCTCCACGGACGGCGGCGCCAGCTGGAGCGCCACCAGCGACGGCATGGTGGCGCAGAGCGTCGGCGCGCTGGACGTCGCCGCCGACGGCACGCTCTACTTCGGCGTGCTCTTCGACCAGGGACGGGGCGGCGCCGGGATCTTCCGCGGCCGCGTGCACGGCGAGCGGCTGCGGCGCCTGACCGCCAGCGGCGGCGAGCAGATCGTGATCGATCCCCTGAACCCGCGCGCGATCTACGCCGGCCGCACCGAGCGCATCCAGCAGAAGAGCGTCGACGGCGGCTTCACCTGGTCCGCCGTCTCGTTCCCGCAAGGCAACCTGGTCGTCGATCCCACGAGCTCCGCGACTCTCTACACGACCCGCCAGGCGGAGTTCCACGACGACTTCGCCTGCCTGGTGTCGAAGAGCGTCGACTCCGGTGCCACCTGGAGCTGCATCGAGCGCGGCTTCCTGCAGGGCTTCGATGCGCTCGTCGTCGATCCGCGCCAGCCTTCCATCCTCTATGGGTTCGATCACGACGGCAGCATGGGAGTGGTCTGGCGCAGCAACGACGGCGGCGCCAGCTGGAGCGAGGCGAGCACGGGGCTCTCGGCCAGCAGCACCGGCATTGCCCTGGCGGTCGACTCGCAACGGCCGCCGAGGCTCTACGCGCTCACCGACCAGGGGCTCTTCCGCAGCTCCGACCGCGCTCGCAGCTGGCACTTCGCTGGCGACACGCTGCCCGCCGGCGCGACCAGCCTGATGGCCGACGGCCGCACGACGCCGTCGACGCTCTACGCCGGCATCCCGGGCGTCGGCGTCTTCGGCAGCGCGGACGGCGGCGCTACCTGGGCCGTCGTCGGGAGCGGCGGGAACGGCCTGCCCGCGAAACTCTTCACCGGCGCGTTCGCGCTCGATACTCACGATCCGGCATCGCCGGCGACCCTCTACGCGGCGACCGCTGGCCTGGGGGTCTTCCGCCTCGCCGTGC
>DATNKH010000002.1:0-7666 GCA_035603475.1 Thermoanaerobaculia bacterium | reverse complement strand
GTTCCTCGTCAGCAACTACGTCGGACCCACCCTGGTCGACATCATCGGCTCGATCGTCTCGATGCTGTCGCTGGTGATCCTGCTCCGCTTCTGGCAGCCGAAGACCACCTGGAGCTTCGAGCACGAGTCGGACGCGGAGCGCGCAGCCGAGGCGGCGGCGCGGCCCGAGCATGCCCCGACCACCGCGTTCAAGGCCTTCCTCCCCTGGATCCTGCTCTGCATCTTCGTCTTCGCCTGGGGCTACCCGGCCTTCAAGGCCTTCCTCAACGGCGGCGCCAAGGGCCACGAGAACTTCCTCAATCACGTCTCGGTCGTCGACGTCCATGTGCCGGCGCTCGACAAGGCGGTCTTCCGCATGCCGCCGGTGGCCAAGGAGCGGAAGGCCGAGGACGCGGTGTACAGCTTCTCCTGGCTCTCGGCCACCGGCACCGCCCTGTTGCTGACCGGCATCGTCAGCGGCCTGGTCCTCGGCTTTTCCTTCCTCGAGCTGCTGAAGATCTTCTGGAAGACCCTGATGCGGGTGAAGTGGTCGCTGCTGACCATCGCGGCGATGCTCGCCCTGGGCTTCTCGACGCGCTTCGGGGGCCTCGACTCCACCATGGGGCTCGCCTTCGCGAGGACCGGCTCTCTGTTCCCGTTCTTCTCGCCGCTGCTCGGCTGGCTGGGGGTGGCGCTCACCGGCAGCGACACCTCCTCGAACGTCCTCTTCGGGAACCTGCAGCGGGTCAGCGCCGAGCAGCTGGGGATGAGCCCCATCCTTGCCTGCGCCAGCAACAGCAGCGGCGGCGTCATGGGCAAGATGATCGACGCCCAGAGCATCGTGGTGGCCGGCGTGGCCACCGGCCAGCAGGGCAAGGAAGGAGAGATCCTGCGCTACGTCTTCTGGCACAGCGTCGCCCTCGCTTGCCTCGTCGGCGTCCTGGTGCTGCTGCAGGCGACCGTGCTGTCGTGGATGATCCCGGCGATGCCGATCGTCGGACCATGAGCATTTCAACTCCGGCTGGAGAGCCGAACAGCATCCTATTGAAAGGGAGGCCCAGATGAAGCGACATTCCGTCGGACGGTTCATTGCCGCAGCAGCCCTGGTGGCGGTCCTGCTTCCTGCAGCGGCCGGCGCCCAGGCGATCATCAAGGTCAACGACGACGTCTGGTTCCGCTTCGGTATGCAGCTGCAGGGATGGGGCGACTGGCTGCAGAGCGCCACCACCCGGGGCTACGCCGAGAACCTCTACCTCCGGCGCGACCGCTTCCAGGTTGCCGGCTCGGTGGCCCCCGGCGTCACCTTCTTCTTCCAGACCGACGATCCGAACCTGGGCAAGGCGCCGAAGGCCCTCACCGCGGGCTTCGTCGTCCAGGACGCCTGGGCGCAATGGCAGCTGAACGAGGGCTTCGCCGTCAACTTCGGCAAGTTCCTGGTGCCGTTCTCCCGTAACGAGCTGCAGTCGACGGTGAGCTTCATGACGCTCGACATCAGCCCGACCTCGACCGTCTTCCTCGCCCCGACGGCCACCGACGCCACCCGCGACACCGGCGTCGAGCTGAAGGGGTACCTGATCGACGGCGGCCGTCTCGAGTACCGGTACGCGTTGATGCAGGGCGTCCGGCTGGAGGGCTCCCGCAACGGCTTCCGGAACTCCGCCTACCTGCAGTACAACTTCCTCGAGACCGAGAGGGGCTACGTCTTCGCCGGCACCAACCTCGGCAAGAAGAACATCTTCAACCTCAGCGGCGGCTACGACGGCCAGAACGGCTACCACGCCTACAGCGCCGACGCCTTCACCAACCTGAAGGTCGGTGCAGGCGACGAGTTCGCCGCCCAGTTCCAGTGGGCGCACTACGACGGCGAGAAGAGCTTCATCGTGCTGCCGCGCCAGAACGACTACCTGGTCGAGCTGGCCTACTTCATCTCGGCCGCCAAGTTCCAGCCCTTCGGCAAGTGGGAGCAGCAGAGCTTCAGCGCCGACAACCAGAAGAAGAACGACGTCACCCGCTGGGGCGCCGGCGCCCACTATTACGTCTACGGGCAGAACCTGAAGCTGAGCGCCCAGTACCTGCGCATCATGCCGAAGGCCCCGATCAAGGACACGAACGAGTTCACCGTGGCCATGCAGGTGTACTACTTCTAAGCATCGATCACCGGATCGCCGGGCGGGCCCCAGGAAGGGCCTGCCCGGCACCTTGCCCCCTGACCGCGCGCACGGGCAGACCGCTTCGCCCGCTGTCACCAGCGTGGCACGCTGCCGCCGCCCTGGTTCCACGGCGCCCTGTCATAACGGCGGGCGATGGACAGGCAGGCCCAGGAACCATCCGCCGCCAGCGCCACCCCCACCGCCGTCCCTTCGTCCCTGCCCGCGGCCGGCCCCGGCCCCGGCGCCTGCTGGCGTCCCGGCCTCGCGCCGCTGACCGCTCCGCTGCCGCATCTCCGCCGGCCGGCGGCCCGGCTGCTCTGCCGCGGCCTGATGCTGACCCTGGGACAGCTGGTCGAGGTCGAGCACCGCGAGCGCCTCGCGGCGGTGCCCGAGCCGGCGATCTTCGCCCTCAATCACAGCAACGCGCTCGAGGCCCTGCTGGCGCCGACCGTTCTCCTCTACTTGCGGCGCGGCGCCCCCCTGCACTTCCTCGCCGACTGGATGTACGTCGAGGCGCCGGCGCTGGGCTGGCTGCTGCGCCAGGCCGAACCCATCGCCGTCTACGGCAAGCCCGCCCGCTTCCGGCTGCGCGAGAGCCACCGGCGCGAGCGCCTACGGCGGCCGGTGCTCGACGCCTGCAGGGAGATCCTCGGGCGCGGCGAGAGCATCGGCATCTTCCCCGAAGGCACCCGTAACCGCGACGGACGCCGCCTGCTGCGCGGCAGGCTGGGCCTCGGCGAGCTGGCGCTTACGGCCGCCGTGCCGGTGGTGCCGGTCGCCATCCGGTATCTGAATCGCGAGACGACTCGCGAGCTGAATCGCGAGACGGCTAGCGGGCCGCATCGCGCGCCAGATCACCCGCCCGATCGCCCGCCTGGCTGGGGCCGCATGGTGCTGTCGATCGGCGAGCCGCTCGACTTCGCCGCCGAGCGCCGGCAGCTGGCAGAGGCCCCGCGGGAACGCCGGGAGCTGGCGCGGCGCGTCGTCGACCAGGTCATGGCCGCCCTCGCCGGCGCGCTCGCCAACGACTACCGCCCCTGGTGCGCCGACCAGCAAAGAGTGCCACGACCGGCGACGGGCGCAGCCGCGGACGGCCCCCCGCTCACCCCGAATCGCACAGCGGAGGCGACATGCGAATGAGAAGCGTCGTCGCGGCCAGGAGAGTCGTGTCGAGCGCCGACCGGGAGAAGGCGCTGGCGGTGGTCGAGGCCGTCTACCGGCGCGAGAAGCGGTGGATCGCCGACGCCGCGGCCGAGATCTCTCCCGACGCCCCGGGCGCGGACCACGCCGGCGACGTCAGTGGGGCTGGCGGCCTTGCCGGCGGCCGGTCCTGGTTCCTGGTGACGGTCGACGAGCGGCCGGCGGGCGTCATCCGCCTGGTCTACGATCCGCCGCTCGAGCTGCCGGCCGAGCTCGACGTCACCCTCGAGCCCGACGTCGACCTCGAGCAGCTGCAGCGGCGCGGCCGCTTCGTCGACATCGGCCGCTTCATGATCGTGCCCCGCTACCGCCGCAACATCCGCGTCGTGCTGCGCCTGATGCGGGAAGCCATCGTCGAGGTGGTGGAACGCGGCTACACCCACTTCCTCACCTCCGTGTTCGCCGACGATCCGCACTCGCCGCTCGGCTTCCACACCCGCGTCCTCGGCTTCGAGCGCATCGGCACTCACCGCACCGGCGAGCTGGCCTGCGCCTCGGTCCGCATCCTGCTGATCCTCGACATCGCCCGCGCCTACCGCCGCCTGCGCCGGCGCCGGAACCGCATCTGGAAAGAGCTCGGCGAGAGCATGCGCCAGGCGATGAAGAGCCGCCTGCTGGCGCGCACGGTCTGATCGATTCTTTCATCCCCTAGCGAGGTGCCAGCCGCGCTCCCGTGCGCCTCGAGAGCAAGGAAGAGAAGAGAGAAGGGAGAGGAGGCCCCCTGCCTCCCCTTCCCTCCCTCTGGCTCGTATGGGCGAGGGGTCCAAGTCTACAGGGAGCGGCGGAGGACTATGACCCCTCGCCCATACGAGCCAGAGGGAGGGAAGGGGAGGCAGGGGGCCTCCTCTCCCTTCTCTCTTCTCTTCCTTGCCCCCAAACGCGACGACGCGTGGCTGCCACCGAGCCGTCACATCGGCGAAGGAGAGCTGTCACCGGCCGCACGCCGCACGGAGCCTCCGCGGCTTTCTATCCAGCGCCGGAGCATGTAAGATGCCGCGTCGAAAGCAAGGGACGGGAGACTCCATGGAACGACGGCTGGATCAAGACCTCGACCGCATCCGGCACAGCCTGCTCCGCATGGCCGGGATGGTCGAGAACATGGTCGCCAAGGCGACCCAGGCGCTGCTCGAGCGCAATGCCGCCCTGTGCGCCGAGGTCATCGCCAGCGACCGCACCGTCGACCAGCTGGAGATGGAGATCGACGACTTCTGCCACAGCATCCTGGGCCGCCGGCAGCCCACCGCCGTCGACCTGCGCTTCCTGGTCGCGGTGATGAAGATCAACAGCGACCTCGAGCGCATCGGCGACTCCGCGGTCAACATCGCGCAGTCGGCCGAGCAGCTCGTCACGCTGCCGCCGCTGAAGCCCTACATCGACCTGCCCCATCTCTCCGAGCTGGTCCAGACCATGGTGCGCCAGAGCCTGGACGCCTTCGTCAACCGCGACACCGACCTGGCCACCGCGGTGCTGGCCAGCGACGACGCGGTCGACGGCCTCTACAAGCAGCTCTTCCGCGAGCTCCTGACCTACATGATCGAGGACCCGCGCACCGTCACCCGGGCGCTGCACCTGCTGCTGATCTCGCGCAACCTCGAGCGCATCGCCGACCACGCCACCAACATCGCCGAGGACGTCATCTACTACGTCGAAGGCCGCGACGTCAGGCACTCCGCCAGCAAGACCTGATGCTTTTGTCGGAGCGCCAGCTCCGCATCTGAGGAAACCCAGGGCCCCCGGGAGGCGGATCCCTCTCCGCCGCCGTTGGGGCGAGGCCCCCGCAGTCCACCGAACCCCCGCATTAGAACCCTCGCCCCAACGGAGGCGGAGAGGAGATCCGCCTCCCTCCAGGCCCGGCCACGAAGCCCCGGCCCCGCAGCCCTGGCCCCGCAGCCCCGAGCCCCGCCGCCGCATCTGTCACCGCTTGTCCACCTCCCTGGTACCGCTGCTGTAACCGCGCGCCGCTAGAGTGCCGCGCATCCATGACGCCCTGACCCACGGGGAGGAGATCAGAACTGATGCGCATGCACACTTCGCAGAAGCTCGTCGCGCTGGTCCTGGCCGGACTCTCGGCCATGGCGGCCGGGAGCGTCGCCGCCGCACGGGCCCAGACTTCGATCAACGGCCTGGTCTACGCCGATTTCTCCGACAAGCAGAACAAGGACAAGGCGACCAACGTCAAGAGCAGCGACTCCGGCGTCGGCACCGACGTCAAGCGGTTCTACTTCACGCTCACCCACGAGTTCGACAGCGTCTGGTCGGCGCAGTTCCAGACCGACATCGGCGACCAGGGCGCCAAGCGCTACGACGTGTTCGTCAAGAAGGCCTATATCAAGGCCAAGCTCGACTCCCTGTTCCAGGTCCTCCTCGGCTCGGCCAACCAGCCCTGGATCCCTTACGTCGACGACATCACCGGCTTCCGCTACGTCGAGCAGTCGATCACCGACCGTCTCGGCTTCGGCAACTCGGCCGACTGGGGCGTCCACGTCATCGGCACCTCCGACAACAAGCTCCTCAACTACGACGTCGTCGCCGACAACGGCCGCGGCTACAGCAACCCCACCCGCAGCAAGTCGGTCGACTTCGAGGGCCGCGTCGGCATCCAGCCGGTCCCGGGCCTCAACCTCGCGGCCGGCTTCCTCTCCGGCAAGCGCGGCCTCGAGACCTACAGCACGCCGGCCCTGCACACCGCCACCCGCTGGGACGGCCTGGCCGCCTACAACGCCGACTACTTCCACGTCGGCGGCGAGTACTTCCAGGCGAACAACTACAACAACGTCACGACCGCCGCGAAGGACAAGGCGGACGGCTTCTCGATCTGGGCCTCGATCATCCCGACCCCGGCCTGGACCATCTTCGGCCGCTACGACAACGCCAAGCCGAGCAAGGACCTCAAGCCGGGCCTGAAGGACAACTTCTTCGACGCCGGCCTGCAGTGGCGGGCCAACAAGTCCTTCGCCGCCTCCCTGGTCTACAAGTACGAGGAGGTCAAGGGCGGCACCATCAGCACCAGCGACGGCACCATCGGCTCCTCGAAGTCGAACAACAAGGGCGACTACAACGAGTTCGGCGTCTGGACCGTCTATAGTTTTTAGAAGAGGACCCAGCTGCCCGGTTCGCCCGGTAGCGCCTCCCCAACCCCCTTCCTCCCAGCCGGGGTGCCGCGACAGGCGACAGGCGGAGCCGCGGCCTCCCCTCCGGGGGGGAAGGGGGCGCCGCGCCGCCCGCGCCACCCATCGCGGCCCGCCGGCGCTTGTCACACCCTTGTCACAACTCGGACTCCGACCTGCCATGTCCGGTCCAGAGAATGACGAAGCCCGGTCACCCGGAGTTTCCATCCTGTTCACACGGCTGTCACCGTCGGGCTCGATACTCGCATGGCATTGCCGTCGTATGTGGCGCGGCGGCATCCGACCACGAATCACACTTGGAAAGGAATGCATGCGATGAAGATCCTGTCTCGCAGTGCGCGGGCCGCGGCCCGCATCGGAGGGAAGTCGGGTACCGCCCTGGTGCTGGCCTCAGGCTTCGTGGGCGTCGCCGTCATCGCCGGCGTCGCCTGGATCATTGCGGCCACCCCCGCCGCCGCCGCGGAGATCTCCGGCGCCGGGGCGACGTTCCCGTACCCGGTCTATGCCAAGTGGGCCGAGGCTTACAAGGCGAAGACCGGCGTGGCGATGAACTACCAGTCGATCGGCTCGGGGGGCGGCATCAAGCAGATCGAGGCCAAGACCGTCGACTTCGGCGCTTCCGACAAGCCGCTCGAGCCGAAAGAGCTCGACGCCAACGGCCTGCTGCAGTTCCCGATGGTCATGGGCGGCGTCGTGCCGGTGGTGAACATCAAGGGCGTCGGCGCCGGCCAGGTCAAGCTGAACGGCGCGGTGCTCGCCGACATCTACCTCGGCAAGATCAAGAAGTGGAACGACCCGGCGGTCAAGGCCTTGAACGGCGGCCTGGCGCTGCCTGACGAAGCCATCTCGGTCGTCCATCGCTCCGACGGTTCCGGCACCACCTTCATCTTCACCCACTACCTCTCCGAGGTGAGCCCGGAGTGGAAGCAGAAGGTGGGCGAGGACGCCTCCGTGGCCTGGCCGACCGGGGTGGGCGGCAAGGGCAACGAGGGCGTCGCCTCCTACGCCAGCCGCATCAACGGCGCCATCGGCTACGTCGAGTACGCCTACGCTCTGCAGAACAAGCTCGGCTACGTGCTGCTGCAGAACAAGGCGGGCAAGTACGTCAAGCCGAGCGCCGAGAGCTTCCAGGCGGCGGCCGCCAACGCCGATTGGACGAAGGCGCCGGGCTTCTACCTGCTGCTGACCAACCAGCCGGGCGCCGATTCG
>DATNKH010000001.1:0-3779 GCA_035603475.1 Thermoanaerobaculia bacterium | reverse complement strand
GCGGCTCCGCCTGTCGCCAGTCGCGGCATCCCGGCTGGGAGGAAGGGATCGAGGGGATGCGGAGGCGATCCGATAGACGCTTTGAGTAGTCCTGGAGGGTTCCCGTTCCCTCTCTCGGGTCGCCGACTCGTCGTGGGCGCTGGCAAGCTACGACCCGCCAGAACAAAGATTGAAATGATCGAGGAACGCCGTCGTGGCCCGGGGATCGGCGGGCGTGCCCGTCTTGTCGAGCGTGGAGGTGGGCTCCCCCGGCGCGGGGTCCGGGCCGAACCAGAGGCCGATCCGGATGCGGCGGTCCGGGCACTCGATCATCAGGATGCCGGTGATCCCGCGGTGCGTCCGGCCGTTCATCTTGACGTCACCGCGCATCGCCCGGTAGACGACGTGAGCGCCGCCGGCCGTCACCTCGCCCTCGCCCAGCGGCTCACGCGACTCGACGTGGAGACCGGAGCTCTGCTCCCACGCCGGCTTGCCGTTGACGCCGTAGAGCATACGCCGTCTCGCCTCGGGGTCGGTCGGGATCTTTCCCAGGTGCATCTTCATGAACATGAAGCCGTGGTCCTCGATGTCGGCGTGGGTGTCGCCGGGCCTCGGCGGGCGATCGCCGAGCATGGCGATGTCGATCAGGAAGGGAACGGAGATCGCCCCCGCCGGATAGTAGCCGGCGGGGAGCTCCTGGTAGGAGAGCAGCTCGCGGGTGCGCTGCTCGCGCACCTTCGGGTCCGCGAGGCCCTGCTCCATCTTGTGGCCCTGGTCGACGAGCTTCTTGCCGACGAAGAGCACGGCAATCGCACAGAGCAGGATGAGGAGGGCGCAGCCGCAACCGACGTAGACCCACGGCGAGGTCTTGCGTTGTCCTTGACCCGGGGTGGAAGCGGCGGTGTTGGGATCCATTGTCACATCCTTTCAGGCGTGGGGATGCCCAGCAGCTCGGCGAGGTTCTCGAGCCCGCGGCGGAAGATCTGGGCCGTGGCGAGGCGGGCGGCGCGCACCGCGAGATCGCTCTCCTGCAGGATGGGGTGGCGGTGGTAGAAGGTGTTGAAGCGCTGCGCGATCTCCAGCGCCTGGCGCGCCACCAGCGACAGCTCGAGCGCGGCGACCGCCTTCTCCACCAGGTCGCCGATCTGGGCGACCTCGAGGATCAGGCCCCAGAGGTCATCGCCGAAATGGCCGGCGGCGAGCTCTTGCACCACGGCGGCGGAGACCTCGTCCGGCTGGCCCGCCGCGCGCAGGCGGCGGCGGATGTTGCGCGCGCGCACCAGCGAGTACTGCAGGTAGGGACCCGAGTCGCCCTCGAAGTTGAGCGCCTCGTCGAAGTCGAAGGCGATCACCCGGTTGGTGGTGGTCTTCACCATGAAGAAGCGCAGCGCGGCGACCGCGATCTCGCGCGCCAGGAGGTCGAGCTCGGCGCCGGCCAGCTCGCGGTTGCGCTTGCCGATCTCCTCGCGGCTCTTGGCTTCGAGCTGGTCCAGCAGGTCGTCGGCCTTGACCCCGATCCCCTTGCGCCCCGACATCTCGAGGGCCTTCTCCGGCGTGTCTCCCGCCCCGGCCGCCCCATGCGCCGCGCCCGCCGCGGCCGTCTCCGGCTCGCGGTCCTCGCGGTGTTCGCGGTGTTCTCCGGCGTCCGCCGGCGCCTCCTGGCGATAGCCGAGCAGGCGCGCGGTCGCCGGCGACAGCGCCACCATCTCGTAGGCGAAGTGCACCGAGCGCTCGGCCTCGGCGGCATGGCCGAGCGCCTCGAGGCCGGCGCGCACGATCCGCTGCAGGTAGCTCTGGCGGGTGTCGATGACGTTGATGACCCGGTACGCGCCGCCGAAGGCCGGGTGGGCGGCCTCGCCGTCGGGAAGGGTGGGACAGGTCTCCCAGACCTCCGCCTCCTGCCAGTAGCGATAGCCGAAGTCCTGGCCCAGCAGCCCGAACTTCCAGAGCTGGTAGGCGATGTCCTTGCCGACGTAGGTCACCGTGCCGTCCGAGCGCACGATCACCTTGTCGGGGTCCTCGAGGCCGGCGAACTCCTCGCTGTGGGCCAGCGGCATCACCCAGCAGCCGGCGTTCTTCCCCGTCGTCTCGTGGCGCACGGCGCCGCTGTCCTTGAGGCGCTGGAAGGCCCGGTCGAAGAAGTGCAGGGCCAGGATGTCGCTCTCGCGCGTCAACAGGTCGTAGGAGATGCCGAGCCGCCGCATGGTCGCGAGATGACGGCGGACGACGCGCCCCGCCACCAGGCGGCCCATCTCGGCGCGCTCGCCGCGGCCGGTCTCGAGCTGGTGGAGCGTGTCGCGGAGCAGCTGGCGGCGCTCGTTTGCGGCGTCGGCGCCGCCCTCGGCGTCGTACCAGCGCCGGACCTCGGCGTAGAGGTCCCAGCAGACGTAGTCGAACGGCTCGGGGAGCGCGGCCACCTCCGCCAGCCCCATGTGCCGCAGGTCGAGGAAGCCGACCACCACGTCGGCGAGCTGGACGCCGGTGTCGTCGATGTAGTTCTGGACCTCGACGGCGTAGCCCAGGCTCCTCTGGCAGCGACTGAGCACGTCGCCGAGCACGGCATTGCGCAGGTGGCCGACGTGCGCCGCCTTGTTGGGGTTGATGTTGGTGTGCTCGACGACGATCTTGCCGGGACGTGCGGCGGCGCGCGCGGCCCCGGTGTCGAGCGCCAGCAGGGCGGCCGCGAACGCGGGGCGGTCGAGAAAGAGGTTGAGGTAGCCGGCGCCCAGCACCTTGACCTCGCCCACCAGCCGCGGCGGCCGCAGGGCGCCCGCGAGGTCCTCGGCGATGGCGCGCGGGGGGCGCTTGAGGGTGCGCGCCAGCTGCATGGGGGCCGGGGTGGCGAAGTCACCCAGCTCGCGGCGCGGCGGTACCTCGACCACCGGCTGGTGGGTCACCCCGAAGCGCTCCTGGATCGCCCGCGCCACCTCGCGCGCCAGCTCGTCCCTGAGCTCGGTCCACATCGCGGCGAGCAGTCTACACTATGGGACTATGGGGTCGGGTTCATCCCCAGGGGGCCTGGAGGGTAGCAGGTCAGATCGTCCCCCTCCCTCGCTTTGGGCGAGGGGTCCAAGTCGACCTACTACCCTCCAGGCCCTGAAGGCCTGTTTTAGCTGAATAGGATGAGGCTTGATAAAATTGCCTCTTGGGGGGATCCCGGACTTGATGACCGACGACAACAAGCTGATGGTTAGCCTCGACCGCACGCAGCTCGAGCTGGTCGAGGGGGACATCACCGGGATCGAGGTGGACGCCATCGTCAACCCCGCCAACGAGCATCTGCAGCTCGGGTCCGGGGTGGCCGGCGCGATCCTCCGGAAGGGCGGCCCCTCCATCCAGGAGGAGTGCGACCGCATCGGCGGCACGCCGGTCGGGACCGCGGTGATGACCGGCGCCGGCAACCTGCAGGCCCGCCAGGTGATCCACGCCGTCGGTCCGCGCATGGGCGAGGGCGACGAGGACAAGAAGCTCGCCTCCGCGGTGCGCGCCGCGCTGGCCCTGGCGGACCGCCGCGGCATGCGCTCGATCGCGCTGCCCGCCATCTCCACCGGGGTGTTCGGGTTCCCCATGGAGCGCGCCGCCCGCATCACGCTCACCGAGATCCACCGCTACCTGCAGGGGGGCACCAAGCTCGAGCGGGTGGTGGTCTGCCTGCGCGGCGAGGAGGCCTTCAACGTCTTCCGCCGCGAGCTCCGCCGCGGGTTCCGCTAGGCACCTCCCGCGCTATCGCTGCCTGGCGTGGCGGCTCGCGGCTCCACGTCCGCAGAGACCATCCCCCGGAGCCTCCTGCCAGGGGCGTC